>NZ_BAAAKJ010000027.1:50382-55176 GCF_039527695.1 Kitasatospora putterlickiae | reverse complement strand
GAGAACGCCCCGCCCTCCGCGCGCAGCCCGCCGAAGCCCAGCGGCATCACCTCGCACACGGCGTGGTGGTGGGTCAGATGTGCACGGCGGGGCCGGCGTCCGTCGTTCCCCGGCGGGTGAGGAGGCCGAGCACGGCGGCCGCGAAGGCGACCACCGAGGCGACCGCGAAGGCCAGCGACATGCCGCTGACGAAGGACTCGTGGACGGCCCCGGCCATCGCGTCGACCACCTGCTGCGGGGTGCCGGCCGGGGCGGGCGGGGCGATGCCGAGCTGGGCGGCCTGGTTGAGGCCCTCGGCCTGCGCCGGGTCCACCGGCGGCAGGCCGGCCTCGGCCCACTCGCCGGGCAGCGTGTCGGTGACCCGGGCGGCCATCAGCGCGCCCAGCACGGCGGTGCCGAGGCTGCCGCCGACCTGCATCGCGGACTGCTGGAGGCCGCCGGCCACGCCGGAGAGCTCCAGCGGCGCGTTGCCGACGATGACCTCGGTGGCACCGACCATGACCGGGCTGATGCCCAGGCCCATCAGCACGAACCAGAGCGCCATCGCGCCGTTGCCGGATCCGGCGTCCAGGGTGGACATGCCGAACATCGCGACGGTGGTGATCAGCATGCCGGCCACGATCGGGATCCGCGGGCCCAGCTTGCCGATCGCGATGCCCGCCAGCGGCGATCCGATGATCATCATGCCCGTCATCGGCAGCAGGTGGACGCCCGCCTGGACCGGCGACATGCCGTGCACGTTCTGCAGGTAGAAGGTGACGAAGAAGATCGCGCCGAAGAACGAGAAGGCCATCAGCACCATCAGCAGGGTGCCGGCCGACAGCGGCAGCGAACGGAACAGGCTGAGCGGGATCAGCGGCTCCCTGGCCGCCCGCTGCCAGAACGCGAAGGCGGTCATCAGCACGACCGCGCCACCGAGGAAGACCAGCGTGGAGACGTCGCCCCAGCCCCACTCGGGGGCCTTGATGATGCCGAAGACCAGCGCGAACATCGCCGCCGAGAGCAGCACGATGCCGGGGATGTCGAAGGACTTGGCGGCGTTCTCGGCCCGCACGTCCTTGAGGATCCACAGGCCGAGGGCCAGCGCGATCAGGCCGACCGGGATGTTGATGAAGAACACCGACTCCCAGTTGACGTGCTCGACCAGCAGGCCGCCGACGATCGGGCCGGCCGCGGTGGAGGCGCCGATGACGCCGCCCCAGATGCCGATCGCCATGTTGAGCTTCTCGGCCGGGAAGGCCCCGCGCAGCAGGCCGAGCGCGGCGGGCTGGAGCAGCGCGCCGAACAGGCCCTGGAGGACGCGGAAGAAGATCACCGTCTGGATGTTCCCGGCGAAGCCGATCGCCGCCGAGGTGATGGCGAAGCCGACCGCGCCGACCAGGAAGGTGTTCTTGTGGCCGAACCGGTCGCCGATCTTGCCGGCGGTGATCAGGAAGACCGCGAGGGCCAGCAGGTAGCCGCTGGTCACCCACTGGATCTCGGAGGGCGCGGCGTTGAGGTCGGCCTGGATGACCGGGTTGGCGATCGCGACGATCGTGCCGTCGAGGGCGACCATCATCACGCCGACGGCGACGGTCAGCAGGGTCAGCCAGGGGTGTCCCTGGAGGCCCCTCCCGCCCGGTGACGTGCCCGGCGGCGGGGCGTCCGCCTTGGCGCTCTTGGTGAGGGACTGACTCATCTGGGCCCTCCGGGGGCTGGCTGCGGGCGGACACGGAGGTGGCGCCCCGGCCTACCCGTCCCCACGAGTGCCCGGCCCGGGGGCGCCACCCGATGCAGATTATGTCAGCCACTGACATTCGGCAAACGCTGACTTCTGCGCCCGACTGCCATTTGTCAGATCGCTACAGTAGCCTCCACACCAGCAGCCCGATCACCCGTCCGGAAGGCCCCCGCCATGGCCGCTCAGCCCGCTCCCCCCGCCCCCGTCCAGGAGCCCGGGCTGCGCGCCCGGAAGAAGCAGCGCACCCGGGACGCCCTGATCGAGGCGGCCCACCGGCTCTTCCTCGTCCAGGGCTTCGCCCGCACCACCGTCGACGAGATCGCCGACGCCGTCGACGTCTCGCAGCGCACCTTCTTCCGCTACTTCGCCAACAAGGACGAGGTCGCCCTCGCCGTCCTCGCCGAGGCCGAGGACCGCTTCATCCAGCTACTGCGGGCCCGCCCCGCCGAGGAGACCCCGTTCCAGGCGCTGCGCGCCGCGATCGTCGGCGCCTGGCGCGACCGCGCCGACCTCCGGAACACCGGGCCCTGCTCGGTGACGGCCGCGCTGGAGCTGATCCGGATGATCGAGGACTCCCCCACCCTGCTCGCCTCCCACCTGCGCCGGGTGACCGAGCAGGAGCGGGTGCTGGTCGGGATCATCGCCGAGCGCGAGGGCGTCGACCCGGCCGTGGACCTGCGGCCCGCCGTGCTCGCGGCGGCCTTCGGCGGTGTGCTGCGCGCCGCCCACCTGTCCTGGAGCCCCGACCAGGAGGACAACGGCCCGGAGAGCATGGTCGCGCTGATCGACCGCTACCTCGACCAACTCGTCCCGGCCCTGGCCGGCCACTGGCGGTCGTGACCCCCCCTCCTCATACCTGGGTGGTACGCGAAGGCCGGACCCCGGTGGGACGCCGGCCGCACCGGACCTCCCTAGGCTGACCGGATGACCAAGCCACCCACCGGGCCGGCCCCGGGCGGTCCGGTGCGCGCGCTGCTCGCCCCGCTCACCCGCCCGTCCGCCGACCACACCCCGCTGCTCGCCCAGGCCCCCCGCCGCTGGATCCGGCTCCTCCCGTACGTGCTCGCCGCGGCCGCGATCGCCGCGCTGCTGCCGACCGGCATCCTGGTGCTCGTCCACGACTACGGGGTGGACGCGGGCCTGGCCGCCGCCCTCGCGGTCACCCAGACGGTGCCGCTGCTGCTCGCCGTCACCCGGCCGCTGCCCGCCTGGTGGATGATCGGCGGCGGCGCCCTGCTGACCTCGCTGCTGGTCCTCGCCACCGGCGACGGCGCCGCCCCCGACGGGGTCGACGGCCCGTGGCCGTGGCCGCCGCCCGGCCTGGTCGGCTACCTGCTGCTGATGCTGACGCTCGCCCTGCGCGAGAGCCGGCGCACCCTGGTCGCGGTCTGGCTGGTCACCACCGCCGCGAGTCTCGCGCTCTCCGTCCTCGGTGTCACCAGCGGGTTCGGCGGCGACGACAGCCTGCTCAGCACCGCCCTGTCCGGCGCCGTCCTGGTGCTCGGCGGGGCGCTGCGCGAGCGCGCCGAGGCCCGCAGGCTGCTCGCCGAGCAGGAGCACATCAGCGAGGCCGAGCGCGAGCGGCGCACCCTGCTGGAGGAGCGCGCCCGGATCGCCCGTGAACTGCACGACGTGGTCGCCCACCACATGTCGGTGATCGCCGTGCAGGCGGCCAGCGCGCCGTACCGGATCACCGGCGTCCCGGCCGAGGCCGCCGAGGAGTTCACCGCGATCGCCGGCACCGCGCGCGAGTCGCTGGCCGAGATGCGGCGGCTGCTCGGGGTGCTGCGCAGCGAGGATTCGGGCGCCGAGACGGCGCCGCAGCCGGGCGTCGGACAGCTCGCCCAGCTGGTCGACACGGTCCGCCGGGCGGGCGTCCACGCCGAGCTCACACTCGCCCCGGAGGCGGTCGACGAGCCGCTGCCACCGGCCGTCGACCTCTCCGCGTACCGGATCGTCCAGGAGGCGCTGGCCAACGTGGTCCGGCACGCCCCCGGCGCCGCGGCCTGGGTCTCGCTGGCCGTCGCCGACGGGTCCCTGCTGGTCACCGTGGTCAACGCGGCCCCGCCGGAGCGGGCCGAGTCGCTGGAGGCCTCGGTCGAGGGCACCGGTCAGGGGCTGGTCGGCATGCGCGAGCGGGTCCGGCTGCTGGACGGCCGGCTGGACACCGGGCCGCTGCCCGACGGCGGGTTCACGGTGGCCGCCGTACTGCCGCTCGGCACGTTGTCGGATACTCGTTCGGACGCACCGTAGAACGCCCCGGGAGAGAGCACCGTATGACCATCCGCGTGATCATCGTCGACGACCAGGCGATGGTGCGGGCCGGATTCGCCGCCCTGCTCAACGCGCAGAGCGACATCGACGTGGTGGGGGACGCCGCGGACGGCGCCCAGGCCCTGGAGGTGAGCGGCCGCACCCACCCGGACGTCGTGCTGATGGACGTCCGGATGCCCGTCATGGACGGCCTGGAGGCGGCCCGCCGGCTGCTGGACCCGGCCGTGCCCGGCGCGCACCGCCCCAAGGTGCTGATGCTCACCACCTTCGACGTGGACGACTACGTCTACGACGCGCTGCGGGCCGGCGCCAGCGGCTTCCTGCTCAAGGACGCGCCCCCGGACGACCTCATCGCCGCCGTCCGGGTGGTCGCGGCCGGCGAGGCGCTGCTCGCCCCCTCGGTGACCCGGCGGCTGATCGAGGACTTCGCCCGGACCAGGCCGGCCCGGCGCCGCGACCCCGGGCTGCGGCTGAACGGGCTGACCCCGCGCGAGACCGAGGTGCTGGAGCTCATCGCCCGCGGCCTGTCCAACCAGGAGATCGCCGCCCGGCTGGTCCTCGCCGAGCAGACCGTGAAGACCCACATCGGCCGGATCCTGGCCAAGCTCGACCTGCGCGACCGCGCCCAGGCGGTGGTGCTCGCCTACGAGTCCGGCCTGGTGACCCCGGGCCAGTGAGCCGCCCGGCCCCGGGTCAAGGGGCCGCTCCCCCGGCCGCCGGTGGGGCGCTCCCCCGGGGGAAAACCCCCTGATACCCGGGTAGCACCCGGCAGTTGGCCCCGCGGAGTGATGTCCGCGGGG
>NZ_BAAAKJ010000027.1:47914-50330 GCF_039527695.1 Kitasatospora putterlickiae | reverse complement strand
CCGTCGCACTGTCGCTGGCCGCGGTGCTGGGGGCGGGCGGCTGGGCCGCCGGCGGCGAGCGCGCGGTGACCGGTCCGCCGTCCGGAACCGCCGCCTGGGTCGCCGACACCGCCCTCGGCGTTCCGCTGCCCGACCCCGCCACCGCCTCCCCCGCCGAGGTGGCCGCCTTCTTCGCCGCCCTGGCGCCCGCCGCCCGGGAGGAGCTGGCCGTCCGCCACCCGCTGGTGGTCGGCAACCTGGACGGCGCGCCCGTCGACCTGCGCCACCGGGCCAACACCCGGGCCATCGCCGAGGAGTACCGGCGCGCCCTGGTCCGGGCCGTCGACCCGGCGCTCCCGCGGCGGGACCACACCGCCGCCCGGGAGCGCGCCGAGCGCTACCGCACCCTGCTCGACGGGGCCGCGCCCGGCGGGCCGCGCCGCTACCTGGCCTTCGACCCGCGCGGCCGGGGCCAGATCGCCGAGGTGTTCGGCGACCTCGCCACCGCCCGGCGCGCCGCGGTCGTCGTCCCCGGCTCCGACATCGACCTGCGCACCTTCGACCGCGCCGGCGACCCGTACGGCACCCCCGTCGGCATGGCCCGGGCGCTGTACGAGGCGACCGGCGGGCGCACCGCCGTGATCGCCTGGGCCGGGTACACCACCCCGGTCGGCCTCGGCCCGGACGCCGCGACCGAGACCCTCGCCGAGGCCGGCGCCGAGCGGCTGACCCGGCTGCTCGACGGGCTGGCCGTCAGCACCCGGCCCGACGCCCCGGCCACGGTGTTCTGCCACAGCTACGGCTCGGTGGTCTGCGGGCTGGCCCGGCCGGGCCCCCGGCAGGCCTCCGGCGTGGTGGTGCTCGGCTCGCCGGGCCTGGGCGTCGGCTCGGCCGCCGACCTCGACCCACGCGTCCCGCTCTGGGCCACCGCCCGCAACGGCTCCGACTGGATCGGCGACGTGCCGCACGTGCGCCTGTTCGGCCTCGGCCACGGCGCGGACCCGACCGACCCGGCCTTCGGCGCCCGCCCGCTGCCGTCCACCGGCTCGCACGGGCACACCGGCTACTTCGCCCCGGGCACCGCCTCCCTGGCCGCCTTCGCCGACGTCGCCCTCGGCCGCTGACCCCGCCCCCCACCGCGCACCCCTCCCGCCCCGCGAACGGAGACCCCGCCATGTCCCGCACCCTGCTCGCCCCGCTGCACCGGGCCGCCCGCCAGGTGGACGCCCGCACCCCCGAGAGCCGCGACCGCGCGCTCGACGGCCTGCGCGCCCTCGCCCTGCTCTCCGTCCCCGTCGGCCACTGGCTGCTCGGCGGCTTCACCCGCTCCGCCGACGGCGCCCTGCACAACGCCAGCCCGCTCTCCTCCCCCGACCTCGGCTTCTTCGCCCCGGCCAGCTGGGGCCTCCAGCTGCTGGGCGTCTTCTTCCTGGTCGGCGGCCACTCCGCGGTCCGCTCGCGGGAGCGGGCCCGGGCCAGGGGCGTCGGGTACGCGGGCTGGCTGCGCGGCCGGGCGGTGCGGCTGCTCCGGCCGGTGCTCGGGGTGGCCGCCGTCTGGGCCCTGCTGATCCCGCTGCTGCCCCGCCTCGGCGTCCCCGCCGACACCGTGCGGACCGGCTCGACGCTGGTGGTGCAGCCGCTCTGGTACATCGCGGTCTACCTGGGCCTGACCGCGCTCACCCCGCTCTGCGCGGCCGCCGCCCGCCGGCTGGGCGGCTGGTCGGCGGGCGTGCCGCTCGCCGCGGTCGCCGTCGTCGACCTGCTGCGGTACGGGCCGTGGGCGGAGTCGGTGCCGTCCTGGGTCGGGCTGCTGAACGTCCTGCCGGGCTGGCTGTTCGGCTACCAGCTGGGCGCGCTCTGGGCCGAGGGCCGGCTGGGCCGGCCGGCGGCGCGGCTGCTGCTGGCCGGCGGCGGGGCGCTGTTCGCCGTGCTGCTGCTGGTCTTCCACTACCCGGCGTCGATGGTGGGCGTGCCGGGCGCCGGGCGCACCAACTCGCACCCGCCGTCCCTGCTGGTGCCGGCGCTGGCCGCGGTGCAGTGCGGCGCGGCGGTGCTGCTGCGCGAACGGCTCGGCCGGCTGCTGACCCGCCGTCCGCTGCTCTGGCTGCCGGTGGTGGCGGTGAACCTCTCGGCGATGACGATCTTCTGCTGGCACCAGAGCGCGATGCTCGCGGTCGCGGTGCCGGGTGCGGCCGCCTTCGGCACGGTGCCGGGGCTGACGACGGCTCCGGACTCACTCGGCTGGGTCGCGCTGCGGCTGGCGCTGCTGCCGCTGTTCGGCGCCGCGCTGGTCGCGATCGGATGGTTCACCCGGCGCTTCGACGGCCCGTGGACGGGGCTCTCCCGGCCGGCCAGGGCGGTGGCCGGCGCGGGGGCGGCGTTCTTCGCCGCGTACGCGCTGGGCGTCGTCTGACGCACGCGGGCACCCGGCGGCGAC
>NZ_BAAAKJ010000027.1:42380-47902 GCF_039527695.1 Kitasatospora putterlickiae | reverse complement strand
TCGTGGTCCGCGCCCGCTTCCGCGTTCCCGCACACCCCGGCGCGCCCCCGCTCACCCGCTTGCGGCCCCGCCCCCGCCGAACGCAGTGACTCCGCATGCGAACCGCAACCCATCGTGATGGCCTGTTGGCTGTCGGCGACCGGCACCGCCCCGTCGGCCGTTCCCCTTCCCCCGCCCGGAGTTCCGAGCCGGACGCCCCCCGTTCGAGGAGTCCCATGTCCCTGTCCCCGCGATCCGGCCGGCGCCTTCCGACCGCGTTCGCCACCGCCCTGGTCTGCGCGCTGACCACCGGCACCGTGCTGTCCGCCGTCGTCCCCGCCGCCGCCCACGGCCCCGGCGGCCACGACACCCCGGACGGCCCGGCCGCCACCGCCCCCAAGATCGCCGACCCCCGGATGCTCGCCGAGCTGCGCGACGACGAGGTCGCCGCGCTCGGCCAGGAGCACGCCGAGGAGCACGCCCGGATGCGCGCCGCCATCCGCGGCGTCGGCGACTACCCGCAGACCACCCGCACCAACCGGCTGAACGCGCTGACGGAGTCCCAGGCCACCCACAACCAGGGCTTCGCCGCCGAGACCTTCGGGGCGTTCAACCAGTACTTCCCCTCCCCCGACTTCGGCGACCACATCGCGCTGCTGCCCACCGGCAAGGTGCTGCTGTTCTCCTTCGAGCGGATCGAGACCAACCCGGAGAAGGAGCCCGCCCCCACCCAGACCATCGGCGAGGAGAACGCCGGCCGGGCGTTCCTCTGGGACCCGGCCAAGGGCTACGGCAAGGACGCGTTCAAGCAGGTCACCCCGCCCGTGGTCAACATGCCCGACGGCCTGGACCAGCCCCGCCCGGCGCCGTTCTTCTGCGCCGGCCACTCGTTCCTGCCCAACGGCATGCTCGGCGTCTTCGGCGGCAACCTCGGCGGCAACGGCGGCAGCGGCGCCAAGCTCTCGCTGATCTTCGACCCGTGGACCGAGACCTGGACCCGCAACCCCGACATGTCCGTCGGCCGCTGGTACCCCTCGGTGGTGACCGGCGCGGACGGCCGGCAGCTGATCATGTCCGGCCAGTCCGAGATCGGCTGGGGCACCCCCACCCCGGTGGTCGAGCGCTTCCCCGCCAAGAACTACCCGGTGCCCTCGCTCAAGACCGAGACCCCGACGAACACCCCCGTCGACCGGTTCAAGGCCGACGCCCCGTTCTCCCTGGACTACCCGCACCTGTTCTCGCTCAACGACGGCAACATCTACGGCTTCGGCCGGCAGGCCTCCGAGCAGTGGAAGTTCGACCCGGTCGCGGAGACCCGCAGCGACCTGACCGCCCGCCCGGACGGCCGCAAGCGCAACTACGGCTCGGCCGTGCCGCTGCCCGGCGGCGTCAACGGCCCGGACTCCGCGCTGATCCTCGGCGGCGACCGGGACAACCCCAGCACCCTGCGCTTCTCCAACGGCAGCTGGACCGCCGAGAAGTCCCGCGCCTTCGGCCGCACCCAGGACGACACCCTGCTGCTGCCCAACGGCCGTCTGATGACCGTCAACGGCGCCTACGACATCCGCGACTACGGCAACGGCCCGTACAACCCGAACGCCGACCTCAAGTACCGCCAGGTCGAACTCCGCGACGACCAGGGCAACTGGAAGCTCGGCCCGGTCCAGCGGCTGCCGCGCGGCTACCACTCCAACGCCGTGGTGCTGCCGGACGGACGCGTCATGGTCACCGGCGACGAACTCCAGCAGCTCGCCAACAACCCGGACGTCAACGGCACGGTGGCCGACATCCCCGGAACCACGGCGCCGGTCACCATGAACGGGACCATCGAGATCTACGAGCCGGCCTACCTGCACCAGGGCGACCGCCCCTCCCTCGACCGGGCGCCGACCACGCCCGTCGGCTACAACCAGACCTTCCAGGTGACCACCGAGACCCCGGGCCTGGTCTCCAAGGCGGTGCTGCTCTCGCCCACCACCTCCACCCACTCGGTCAACACCAGCCAGCGCCACCTCGACCTGCGGCTCAGCAGCCGGGCCGGCAACCGGCTGGAGTTCCAGGCCCCGCCGGACGCCAAGGCCGCCCCGCCCGGCTGGTACATGCTCTACCTGCTCAACGACCAGGGCGTGCCCTCCGTCGCCAAGTGGATCCAGCTCACCGCCTGACCCCACCCGAAAGGACCCCACCCCCATGGCAACGGCAACGGCCACGGATCCGCGCCTGCGCGGCAGCGAGGAGATCCAGGGCGACATCCTGGCCGGCTTCAAGAAGGACAACGTCAGCGTCCTGTTCCTCAAGTTCGAGGACGCCGCCCGGGCCCGCGACTGGGTCCGCCAGCTCACTCCGCAGATCGCCACCACCCGCGAGGTCGCCGCGTTCAACGAGGCGTTCAGCACGGCCCGCAGGACCTCCGGCGGCGACGACCCCAAGGCCCTCAAGGCGACCTGGCTCGGCGTCAGCTTCACCTACGAGGGCCTGCGGACGCTCTCCACCACCGACCCCTTCGCCAAGCCCCCGCCGGTCGGCAGCGGCCTGGAGGCGTTCAAGGAGGGCTCGGCCAAGCGGGCCGGCGCGCTCGGCGACACCGGCGACAACTCCCCCGAGAACTGGCTCTTCGGCAACGGGCGGGGCCAGCCGGTGCACGCGGTGCTCAAGCTCTCCGCGGACACCGAGAAGGACCTCCAGGCGGCCGTCGAGGCCCAGCGGATCGCGGCCGCCGAGTGCCGGGTGCTGATCGTCTACCAGCAGAACGCGCAGACCCTGCTCGGCAGCCGCCGCGGCAAGGAGCACTTCGGCTTCAAGGACGGCATCAGCGAGCCGGGCGTCCGGGACTTCGACCGGCCCGACCCGAACCGGCCCGAGGAGGTCGAGGGCCACCCGGGCACCCGGATCATCCCGGCCGGCGAGTTCGTCTGCGGCGAGGAACCCGCCCCGGGCAGCTTCCGGGACTTCCCCGACTGGGCCCGCGACGGCTCCTTCCAGGTGGTCCGCCGGCTCGCCCAGGACGTGCCCGGCTGGTGGTCACAGGTCGCGGTCAAGCTGAGGGAGCTCAGGCTCGCCAAGGCCGTCCCGGACTCCGCGACCACCGAGTGGCTGGCGGCCCGGATGGTCGGCCGCTGGCGCTCCGGCGCCCCGGTCTGCCACTTCAAGGACCACGACGTCCCGAACGACCCGGTCGCCGCCTCGGACAACGACTTCGACTTCCGCGACGACCTGGAGGGCCTGGTCACCCCGCTCTGGTCGCACCTGCGCAAGACCAGCCCGCGCGCCGGCCTCCAGGCACCGGACCCCAGCCACCCGCCGTTCGACGCCAAGGCGCTCGACGGCCGCCGGATCATGCGCCGGGGCACCCCGTACGGGGCGCCGTTCGACCCGGCCTCCGAGGGCCCGGGCGGCCCGGACGACCCGCGCGGGCTGCTGTTCATCTCCTACCAGGCCGACATCCAGCGGCAGTTCGAGTTCATCCAGGCCGACTGGATGGACCAGGAGGACTTCCCGCCCGGCCGCAACCCGGTGCCCGGCAAGGACCCGGTTGTCCTGGCGGCCTCCGACGTCGACTTCGAGAGCCGGGACTCCGACGGCACGGTCAAGCACACCCCGCTGAGCTTCGCCCAGTTCGTGCGGACCACCGGTTCGGTGTACGCCTTCATGCCCTCCCTCAGCACCCTGAAGGGGCTCGCCGACGGGCGGCTCGTCGGCCCCGACCGGACCGCCGCGGGCGGCCAGAGCGGCCAGGCCGGCCAGGGCGGCGGGCAGAGCCAGACCCAGACCCAGCAGGGCGGCCAGAGCGCCTACCCGGCCGGCCCGGCCTACCCGTGCGACGACCTGCTGCCCGTCCCGGACCAGTGGCGCAGCGGCGGCCAGAGCCAGTTCTGGGTCTGCCACGGCGGCGGCTACCGCAAGATCTCGGTGGCCGACGGCTCCTCGCACACCGACCGGCTGGTCAAGGGCGACACCCCGCTGAGCGCGCTGCCCTGTTTCCAGGGCATCGGCCGGATCGACTGCCTGCTGCCGATGCCCGACCTGCAGAACCCCGGCGGCAAGAGCTGGTACTGGGTGTTCCACAGCACCGGCGGCCACCAGCGCTACCGGGTGGTCTCGATCACCGGCGGCTACGGGCACACCGGCGCGCTGGAGCGCCCGGACCGTGACCTCGCCGCCTGGCGCTCGCTGGACGGCGTCGACCGGGTGGACTGCTTCCTGCCCGTCCCCGACCAGCAGCGGACCGGCGGCAAGAGCTGGTACTGGGTGTTCCACACCACCGGCGGCCGCCAGCGCTACCGGCTGATCTCGGTCGCCGACGGCGCCGCCCACGCCGACGTGCTGGAGCGCTCCGACCGCGAGCTGTCCCAGTGGGGCTCGCTGAACGGCGTCGCCGCGGTGGACTGCTTCCTGCCCGTCCCCGACCAGCAGCGGACCGGCGGCAGGAGCGAGTACTGGGTGTTCCACGGCGACAGCTACCGCCGGATCTCGGTGGCCGACGGCAGTGGCCACCCCGATCGCCTGGTCGGCGGCTCGCGCCCGTGCTCGGCCTGGAACTCGCTGAGCTGACCCGGGCTCCGGGCCCCGCCCCCGCGACCAAGACCGCCCCCGCGACCGACCGGCCGCGGGGGCGGACCGGTACACCCGAAGCGGCTCGCGCGAACGACCAGGACGCATCCGGGACACTCCCGGTTCATGTGATCCATCCCACAGTTTAAGCGGAACTCAGCGCGCCTCCTGGCCCCTAGGCTTGCGCACGGAAGTTGGCAGTCGTACCACCCTCGGGCCCCGTCCGGGATCGGTGACGGGACTCTCAGGGAGTTGAGGCGATGCGCCGTCGGCGGTGGAAGCACGTCCTGATCGGCGCCTTCGCGGGTGCCGCCGTCCTCGCCGACGCCGGTGCGGTGGCCGCCCAGGCCGCCGCGGCCACCGAGCAGTTGGCCATCTCCACCCCGCCGGCCGGCAGCGCCGCCTGGGTCGAGGACCACTCCTACGGACACGACCTGCCCGACCCGGCCACCACCGCGCCGGCCGCCGCCGCCGAGTTCTTCGGCCGGCTCTCCCCCGCCGACCTGGACCGGCTGGTCGAGGCCTACCCGCTGGTGGTCGGCAACTTCGACGGCGCCCCGCTCGCCGTGCGCTACCGCGCCAACCGGATCGCGCTGGCCGCCGAACGCGACCGAGCCCGGGCGCGCGCCGCCGACCACACGCTCGCCCCGCAGCAGCGCGCGCTCGCCGTCTCCCGGGCCAACGACGTGCAGAGCCTGCTCGCGCCCGGCCGGCAGATCCTCGCCTTCGACCCGCGCGGCCGCGGCCTGCTCACCGAGGTCTGGGGCGACCTCGGCGCCGCCGACCGGGTCGCGGTGCTGGTCCCCGGCTCCGACGCCGACCTCGGCCACTTCGACCAGGCCGTCGAACCGCTGCGCTCCCCCGCCGGCATGGCCCGGGCGCTCTACCAGGAGGAGCGCCGGCAGTCCCCGGCCTCCGGCACCGCGGTGGTCGCCTGGACCGGCTACGTCACCCCCTCCGGCCTCGGCCCCGACGCGGTGACCTCCCGGCTC
>NZ_BAAAKJ010000027.1:34712-42365 GCF_039527695.1 Kitasatospora putterlickiae | reverse complement strand
GCGCCGGCTGCTCGCCGGACTCAAGGAGACCACCCGGCCGGAGGCGCCGCCCGCGCTGTTCTGCCACTCCTACGGCTCGGTGGTCTGCGGCACCGCCGCACCGGACATCCCCCGGGCGGCCGCCTCCCCGGCCGACACCACCGGGATCACCGACCTGGTGGTGTTCGGCTCCCCCGGCATGGGCGTGGAGAGCACCTCGGAACTCGGCGACGGGGTGCACGTCTGGGCCACCCGCAACGAGACCGACTGGATCGGCAACGTGCCGTACCTGGAGGTCGGCGGGCTCGGCCACGGCGCCGACCCGACCTCGCTGGACTTCGGCGCCGAGCGGATCTCCTCGGCCCGCTCCTCCGGCCACAACGGCTACTTCACCGACGGCACCGACAGCCTGCACAACTTCGCGGCCGTCGCCCTCGGCGCCTACCAGGACGTGGTCCGCCCCGCCCCGGACGCCTGACGGGTCAACGCCCCTCGGGGTAGAGCCGGAGGGCCTCGGCGGCGGCCCGGCCCAGCTCCCGGCGGGCGGCCGGCGGGGAGAGCACCTCGGCGTCCGCGCCGAACGCGAGCAGCGCCCGGGCGGCCGGCAACGACTGGAAGCCGAGCGCGAGTTCGACCCAGTCGTCGGCCGCGCCGCCCCCGCTCTCCGGCGGCGGGACGGCCAGCCGGGCGCCGTGGATCCGGACGAACATGTCCAGCCGCCCGCGCCGCACCCGCACCTTCACCGTCAACTCCTTGGGCAGCCGCTCCACCTGCTCGCGCAGCAGCGCCCAGACCTCGCCCAGCCCCACCCCGGGCCGTCTGCGCACCGGTTCCTCCGAGGTCTCCGCGTACAGCACCCGGTCGGCCCGGAACAGCCGCGGCTCGCCGTGCAGATCGGCCACCAGGTACCAGACCGCGGCCTTGCTGACCAGGCCGTACGGGTCCACGGTGTACTCCAGCGGCCCGGGCGCGCCGCCGTGCCGGTAGCGCAGCCGCAGCCGCCGGTCGGCGAACACCGCGTACTGCAGTTCGCCCAGGTCCGGCCCGTTCGGCGCACCCGCCTGCATCCAGCGCGCCGGGTCGACCAGGACGCGCTCGCTGATCCGCTCGGCGCCCGGCCGGTGCGGGGCGGGCAGCGCGGCCATCACCTTGCGCAGCGCCGAGCCGAGCGCGCCGTCCAGCCCGAGGTCGCTGTGCACGCCCTGGGCGGAGAGCACGAACAGGGCGCGCGCCTCGTCGGCGGTCAGGCCGCTGACGTCGGTGCGGTAGCCGGGCAGCAGACTGATGCCGCCGTGCCGGCCGCGTTCGGTGTAGACCGGAACGCCGGCCGCCGAGAGCGCCTCGACGTCGCGGTAGATGGTGCGGACCGACACCTCCAGCCGTTCGGCCAGTTCGGTGGCGGGCACCCGGCCGCGGGTCTGGAGCAGCAGCAGGATCGAGAGCAGGCGGTCGGCCTTCATGGCACGAGGATCCCAGAAATCATGACGGTAGTTGTCAGGTTTTACCGGGAGATTGCCTCCGCCCGGAAAACCATCCGTACCAGTGGAGTTGACACACCCCATGGACACCACCCAGGACCCGCGCCCGCTCTACCGGTCCGCCCTCGACCAGCTGGAGAAGCTGATCGCCGAGGCCGGGCCGGAGACCCTGGACCGGCCCACCCCCTGCGCCGAGTACGACCTGCGGGCCCTGCTCGACCACGTGGTCGGCGGCGTCCACCGGTTCGCCTACACCGGCGAGGGCGGGCTCTCCCTCGACGTCGCGGCCGCGACCGGCGGGGTGCCCGACGACGGCTGGCCGGCCGCCCTCGGCCGGGCCCGCGCCCGGGTCACCGCCGCCTGGGCGCAGGACGCCAAGCTGGACCGCCCGACCTCCGTGCCGTGGGGCGAGGTGTCCGGCCGCGACGCGGTGGGCGGCTACGTCCTGGAGACCGTCGTCCACGCCTGGGACATCGCCCGCGCGCTCGACGCCACCGACCGGCTGGACGAGCGGCTGGGCGAGGCGGCGCTGGCGATCGCCCTGGCCGTGATGCCCGCCGAACCGCGCGGCGGCCGCGTCCCGTTCGCCCCGGTCCAGCCCGCCCCCGCCGGCGCCGACGCGTACACCCGGCTCGCCGCCCACACCGGCCGCGCGGTCTGACCCCGCCGCACGGGCCGGGGTTGGAGCTAGTGGCTCGGCGCGCACCGCGTGAGCCGCCCGTTGTACACGTCGATCTTGTGGTCGAGCACGGCCAGCGTCGCGTGCAGGTCCGCGATCTGCTGCCGCACCGCCTCCCGGTGGGCGAGCAGCAGGTCGCGGCGGTCCGCCGAGGTCCGCTCGCCCTCCCGGGCCAGCTCCACGTACCGCAGCATGTCCGCCACCGGCATCCCGGTCAGCCGCAGCCGCCCCAGGAAGGCCAGCCGGTGCAGATCGGCGTCGCTGTACCGGCGCTGGCCCGAGGCCGAGCGGTCGACCGGGTCGAGCAGGCCGATCCGCTCGTACCAGCGCAGGGTGTGCGCGGTCAGCCCGCTGGCCGCCGACACCTCGCCGATGGTGTGCCGCGGCGTGCGGTCGGGCTCGCCGACCGGATCCCGGAACACGTCCCAGCAGCTGCGCGTTTCGGCCTCGAACGTGGCGAGTGCGGTCATGGTCGGCTCCCCGGTGACGAACGTGACGACGACCCTAACGGCTTGGAGCGCACTCCAGGCAAGCCCGGCCGTCCCACCGGGCCGGTTAGAGTCGGGGCCCATGGAGAGCTTGCGGAAGATCGAGACCTGGCCGGTGCCGCACGCGGCGGCGGCCGTCGTACGGGGCGCGGACGGCGCGGTGCTGGGCGCGCACGGACCGCAGGACCACCTGTTCCCGCTGGCGTCGGTGACCAAGCTGCTCACCTCCTACGCCGCGCTGGTCGCGGTCGAGGAGGGCGTCTTCGAACTGGACGACCCGGCCGGCCCCGAGGGCTCGACCGTCCGGCACCTGCTGGCCCACACCTCGGGCCTGGCCTTCGACGAGCACCGGGTGATGGCCGCGCCCGGCAACCGCCGGCTCTACTCCAACGCCGGCTTCGACGTGCTGGCGCGGACCCTGGAGCAGGCCGCCGGCATCGAGTTCGGCCGCTACGCCGCCGAGGCCGTGTTCCAGCCGCTCGGCATGCGCGCCACCCTGATCAACACCGCGCACCGCTCCCCCGCCGGGGCCGGCGGCCTGTCCACCGTCGCCGACCTCACCCGGTTCGCCGCCGAACTGCAGTCGCCCAAGCTGCTCGACCCGGGCACGCTGCGGGCCGCCACCCGCGAGGTCGCCTTCCCGGGCACCAGTGGCGTGCTGCCCGGCTTCGGCCACCGCCGGCCGAACGACTGGGGCCTCGGCTTCGAGATCCGCGACGGCAAGGCCCCGCACTGGACCGGCACCGCCAACTCCCCGGCCACCTTCGGCCACTTCGGCCAGTCCGGCACCTTCTTCTGGGTGGACCCGGGGGCCGGCGTGGCCTGCGTCGCGCTCACCGACCGGGACTTCGGCCCGTGGGCCGCCGAGGTCTGGCCGGTCCTGAGCGACGCCGTCCTCGCCGAACTCGCGTAGCGCCCTCAGCCGTACGAGACCGGCGAGTGCATCTCCCACAGGAGCAGCTCCGCGCCGTCCTCGCCGGCCGTCGGCGCCGCGAAGGCGTCCCCGGTGATCCGCACGCTGTCGCCGGGCACCATCGAGCGGCCCCCGCCCTGCGGTCCCGGCACCGTCCGGTAGCCGAGCGAGCCGGCCGTCAGGTGCGCGTAGCGCCAGGGGGCGGCCGGCAGGGCGGGCAGCGGCTGCCACGGCCCCGCGGTCACCAGCCACAGCGCGGCGTCGCCGCGCCGCAGCCGCAGGGCCTCGGTGCCGGCGTCCCGCGCCAGCCCGGAGGCGAGCAGCGTCAACCCGTCGGCCGCGCGCTCCACCCCGCGCAGCCCGTACGCGGGGGGCGCGTCGAAGACGTCGGGCTGGAGCCACATCTGGACGAAGCGCACCGGGCCCGCGGCGCCGCCGACGTTGCGCTCGGTGTGGGTGACGCCGGAGCCGGCGCTCAGGTGCTGCACCATGCCGGGGCGCACCACCCCGCCGTGCCCGCGGGAGTCCCGGTGGGCGAGCGCGCCCTCCAGCACCCAGGTGAGGATCTCGGTGTCCCGGTGCTTGTGCTCGTCGAACCCGGCGCCGGGGGCGAGGAGTTCCTCGTTGCACGCGAGCAGCGCGCCGAAGTGCGTGTTCTTCGGGTCGTAGTGCCCGGAGAAGGAGAAGGCGTGCCTGGTCTCGACGCCCTCGGCGGGTGTCGAGCGGTAGCGCTCGGCGGTGCGGCGCAGATCGGCGCGGGGGCGGGCGGCGGCATCGGTCACGGGACCCACCGTAGTGGCCCCCGCGACGGGTGTGACCGTCACCACCCCGCCCCTCCACCGGGCCCTGTGCACGAGCAGTCACTCCGGTGAGGCAGTCTTGTCCCTGTGCCAGCCGCTTCCGCGAACTCCAAGAGCGATCCGACCGCCACTCCCGACAAGAACGGGAAGAGCCCGACCCCGGGCGCCGGGAGAGACCGGCCCGGCCGGGCGGCCCCGCGCCTGACCGCCCAGGAGCGCCGGCTCGCCGCCGAGCGCGCCGAGCGCCGGGCCGCGACCCTCAAGCGACTGGAGAAGTCCTCGGGCAAGCTCGCCTCGGCCGCGATCGCCCGGATGGACGACCAGCTCGGCTGGTACCGCCGGATGCCGCCGGAGCACCGGTCCTGGATCGGCCTGGTCGCCCAGGCCGGCATCGCCGCGTTCACCGAGTGGTACCGCAAGCCGGACACCCCGCAGGCGATCTCCACCGACGTCTTCGGCACCGCGCCGCGCGAGCTGACCCGGGCGATCACCCTGCGCCAGACGGTCGAGCTGATCCGCACCACCATCGAGGTGATGGAGGAGGCCATCGAGGAGGTGGCCGCCCCCGGCGACGAGGCCGACATGCGCGAGTCGGTGCTGGTCTACGCCCGGGAGATCGCCTTCGCCACCGCCCAGGTGTACGCCCAGGCCGCCGAGGCCCGGGGCGCCTGGGACGCCCGGCTGGAGGCGCTGGTGGTCAACTCGCTGCTCTCCGGGGACGCCGACGAGGGCGTGCTGTCCCGGGCCGCCGCGCTCGGCTGGGGCCAGCCGAGCCAGGTCCGGGTGGTGATGGGCTCGGCTCCGGACGGTGACAGCGAGCTGGTGGTCGAGGCGATCCGCCGGGCCGCCCGGTACGCCAAGCTGCACGTGCTGACCGGGGTGCTGGGCAAGCGCCTGGTGGTCGTGGTGGGCGGCGACAAGGAGCCGGTGCACGCGGCCCGGGCGCTGATCGGCCAGTTCGCGCCGGGCCCGGTGGTGGTCGGCCCGACCGTTCCCGACCTGCTCTCGGCGACCCGCTCGGCGCACGCCGCCGCGGCCGGTCTGCGGGCCTGCGCGGCCTGGCCGGACGCGCCGCGGCCGGTCCTGGCGGACGACCTGCTGCCGGAGCGCGCGCTGGCCGGCGACCAGGCGGCCAGGCGCCAGCTGGTGGAGGAGATCTACACACCGCTGGACGAAGCCGGCTCGGCACTTCTGGAGACCTTGAGTGTCTATCTGGAACAGGCCTCCTCACTGGAGGGAGCCGCCAGGATGCTCTTCGTCCACCCCAACACGGTGCGCTACCGGCTCCGACGTGTGACCGACGTCACGGGCTACGCGCCCTCCGACGTACGTTCGGCGTTCACCCTGCGTATCGCACTGGCGCTGGGGCGGCTCACGGCCTCCGGAGAGCCAAGCTGACCACTCTGTAGGGACCTTACAATCCCGAATGCTTTTCTTCGTTACCGTCGCCTACCCGCCCCCGGGCGCCTGGCGAGAGAGGGTTGAACCGTGCTCGTAATCGTCGCCCCTGGACAGGGTGCCCAGACCCCCGGTTTCCTCAGCCCTTGGCTGGAGCTCGACGGTGTCGCCGACCGCCTGCGCGGCTGGTCGGAGGTCGCCGGGCTCGACCTCGTGCGCGCCGGAACGGAGGCGGACGCCGAGGAGATCAAGGACACCGCCGTCGCCCAGCCGCTGCTGGTGGCGGCCGGTCTGGTGACCGCGCGCGCGCTGTTCCCGGACGAGGACGCGGCCCGCGCGCTGGTCGGCGCGGTCGCCGGCCACAGCGTCGGCGAGATCACCGCCGCGGCCGGCGCCGGCGTGCTGAGCGCGAGCGACGCGCTGACCTTCGTCCGTGAGCGCAGCCTGGCCATGGCCGAGGCCGCCGCCGCGACCGAGACCGGCATGCTCGCCCTGCTCGGCGGCGACGCCGAGGCCGTCGCCACGAAGCTCGCCGAGCACGGCCTGACCGCGGCCAACAACAACGGCGGCGGCCAGATCGTGGCGGCCGGCACCCTGGCGCAGCTGGACGCGCTGCGCGAGGACCCGCCGGCCGGCTCCCGGCTGGTCTCGCTGAAGGTCGCGGGCGCGTTCCACACCAGCCACATGGCCCCGGGTGTCGAGCGGCTGTCCAAGCTGGCCCCGACCCTGCCGGTCGCCGACCCGAAGGTCGCGTACGTCTCCAACCGGGACGGCCAGGTCGTCGCCTCCGGCGCCGAGGTGCTGAGCCGGCTGGTGTCGCAGGTCTCCAACCCGGTCCGCTGGGACCTCTGCATGGAGACGCTGCGGGAGCTGGGCGCGACCGCCGTCATCGAGCTCGCCCCGGCGGGCACCCTCACCGGACTGGTCAAGCGCAACCTCAAGGGCGTGGCGACGCTGGCCCTCAAGACCCCCGCCGATCTGGACAAGGCCCGCGAGCTCGTCGCGGAGCACGGCGGCCAGCAGCAGGAGCGGCAGGTATGAGCGACACCCCCCAGATCCGCCCGGTGACCGGTGCGCGGTACTCGCGCATCCACGGCGTGGGCGGCTACCGCCCGACCCGGGTGATCCCCAACGCCGAGGTACTGACCTGGATCGACTCCTCGGACGAGTGGATCCGCACCCGGAGCGGGATCGCCGAGCGCCGCTGGGCCGGCCCGGAGGAGTCGGTCGCCGAGATGTCGGTGCAGGCCGCCGGCAAGGCGATCGCCCAGGCCGGGATCGACCCGGCGCGGATCGGCGGCGTGATCGTCGCCACCGTCTCGCACCTCAAGCAGACCCCGGCCATCGCCACCGAGATCGCCGAGCGGCTCGGCTGCGGCACCGCCCCGGCGTTCGACATCTCGGCCGCCTGCGCCGGCTTCGGCTACGGCCTCGGCCTGGCCGACGGCATGGTCCGCGGCGGCACCGCCGAGTACGTGCTGGTGATCGGCGTGGAGCGGCTCAGCGACCTGACCGACACCTCGGACCGCTCGACCGCGTTCATCTTCGGCGACGGCGCCGGCGCGGCGATCGTCGGCCCGTCCGACACCCCCGGCATCGGCAAGCTGATCTGGGGTTCGGACGGCTCGCAGAAGGACGTCATCTCGCAGACCGAGGCCTGGGACACCGCCTTCGCCAAGGAGGACGCCGTCAACGGCGCCGGCGAGGAGGTCCGGTGGCCCGCGCTGCGGATGGAGGGCCAGACGGTCTTCCGGTGGGCGGTCTGGGAGATGGCCAAGGTGGCCCAGCAGGCGCTCGACGCCGCCGGGATCACCGCGGACCAGCTCGGCGCGTTCATCCCGCACCAGGCGAACATGCGGATCACCGACGCCATGATCAAGGCCCTCAAGCTGCCCGAGTCGGTCCCGGTCGCCCGCGA
>NZ_BAAAKJ010000027.1:32666-34622 GCF_039527695.1 Kitasatospora putterlickiae | reverse complement strand
ACCGACGCGGTGGTGGCCCGGGACGTCGTGGAGTCCGGCAACACCTCGGCGGCCTCCATCCCGCTGGCGATGGAGCGCATGCTGGAGAGCGGTGAGGCCCGCAGCGGTGACCTCGCCCTGATCATCGGGTTCGGGGCGGGTCTCGTGTACGCCGCGGCAGTCGTTACGCTCCCCTAGGCGTTTTCGCCCGATCCACCCGCAAACCCGCGTCCGTCCGCCGGGCGGCCGCATTCAACACCGAAGAGGAGCAGCCAGTATGGCTACCAAGGACGAGGTTCTGGAAGGTCTCGCCGAGATCGTCAACGAGATCGCCGGCATCCCGACCGAGGACGTCGAGCTCGACAAGTCCTTCACCGACGACCTGGACGTCGACTCGCTGTCCATGGTCGAGGTCGTCGTGGCCGCCGAGGAGCGCTTCGACGTCAAGATCCCGGACGACGAGGTCAAGAACCTGAAGACCGTCGGCGACGCCGTGGACTACATCCTCAGCCACGCCTGAGCGGTCGACTCGTTCGACGCCTGACATCGGCCGACTCCTCCCGGGTCGGCCGACCCGCCGGCCGGGACGCCCCACCGGGCGCCCGGCCGGGCTCACCTTCGGCCGCCGCCGACCCCCGCACAAACGTGAGAGAAGAAGATCCAGTGACTGTTGAGAACCGTACCGTGGTCGTCACGGGTATCGGCGCCTTCACGCCGCTGGGCGGCGACGCCGCCACCACCTGGGAGCACCTGGTCGCCGGGCGCTCCGGGGTGGCTGCCCTGACCGAGGAGTGGGCCGCCGACCTGCCCGTGCGGATCGCCGCTCGGACCGCCGTCGAGCCGGGCGAGATCCTGCCCCGCCCGCTGGCCCGCAAGCTGGACCGTTCGGCCCAGTTCGCCCTGATCGCCGCCCGCGAGGCCTGGGCCGACGCGGGCTTCGAGACCCCGGCCACCGACGAGTCGTCCAAGCTCGCCCCGGAGCGCCTGGGCGCCGTGATCGCCTCCGGCATCGGCGGCGTGACCACCCTGCTCGACCAGTACGACGTGCTGAAGGAGAAGGGCGCCCGCAAGGTCTCCCCGCACACCGTCCCGATGCTGATGCCCAACTCCCCGGCGGCCAACGTCGGTCTGGAGGTCGGCGCCCGCGCGGGTGTGCACACCCCCGTCTCCGCCTGCGCCTCCGGCGCCGAGGCGATCGGCTACGCGATCGAGATGATCCGCAGCGGCCGCGCCGACGTCGTGGTGGCGGGCGGCACCGAGGCGGCGGTCCACCCGCTGCCGATCGCCGCCTTCGCCAACATGATGGCGATGTCCAAGAACAACGACGAGCCCGAGCGCGCCTCCCGGCCGTACGACAAGGCCCGGGACGGCTTCGTGCTGGGCGAGGGCGCCGGCGTGGTCGTGCTGGAGTCGGTGGAGCACGCCGAGGCCCGCGGCGCCCGGATCTACTGCGAGGCGGTGGGCCAGGGCCTGTCCTCGGACGCCCACCACATCGCCCAGCCCGAGCCGACCGGCGCCGGCGTGGCCCGCGCGCTGGCCGACCTGTTCGAGCGCAACCAGCTGGACAAGGCCGAGATCGTGCACGTCAACGCGCACGCCACCTCGACCCCGCAGGGTGACACCGCCGAGCTGAAGGCGCTCCGCAAGGAGCTGGGCGAGGACCTCGACCACATCGCCATCTCGGCCACCAAGTCGATGACCGGTCACCTGCTGGGCGGCGCCGGCGGTATCGAGACGGTCGCCACCGTGCAGGCGCTGTACCACCGCGTCGCCCCGCCGACCATCAACGTCGACGAGCTGGACGACGACGTGGACGCGGACATCGTCCGCGGCGAGGCCCGCAAGCTGCCCGAGGGCCGGATCGCCGCGCTGAACAACTCGTTCGGCTTCGGCGGCCACAACGTGGTGCTGGCCTTCCGCACCCGCTGACCCCGGGTCGGGAAACGACGGAGAGGGGGCCGGCGCTCGTGACGAGCG
>NZ_BAAAKJ010000027.1:24065-32661 GCF_039527695.1 Kitasatospora putterlickiae | reverse complement strand
GCGGCGCTCGTGACGAGCGCCGGCCCCCTCTCCGTCGTTTCCCGACGTCCGGTCAGACCACCTGGTGCAGCCAGCGCACCGGGGCACCCTCCCCGGCGTAGCGGAAGGGCTCCAGCTCGTCGTCCCAGGGCTTGCCGAGCAGCGCGGCGATCTCCGCCTCCAGGTCCGTGCCCTCGCTGCGGGCGCGCAGCAGGACGGCGCGCAGCCGGTCCTCGGGGATCAGGATGTCGCCGTGGATGCCGGTGACGGCGTGGAAGATGCCGAGCGCGGGCGTGCTGCTGTACCGCTCGCCCTCGGCGGCGGCGCAGGGCTCGCTGGTGACCTCGTAGCGCATCAGCTGCCAGCCGCGCAGCGCGGAGGCGAGCTTCGAGGCCGTACCGGGCTCGCCCTGCCAGGACAGCTCGGCACGCCAGTGCCCGGGCGCGGCCGGCTGGCGGATCCAGTCCAGGCTCACCCGCACGCCGAGCACCCCCGCGACGGCCCACTCGACGTGCGGGCACAGCGCGCGGGGCGCGGAGTGGATGTACAGGACTCCACGTGTCGTCACCGGGACCTCCAGGCTGTGGACGAGGGTCGCCTTCCCCAGCTGCCTCGTGTTCGTGCCCGTAGTTGATCCGCAGTTACCCACGTTAGCCGACATTAAGCCACTAAATTGAGCAAAACGGACAGGCTTTCGCTCAATGCTAGTCGAATCCGCAACGAGGTCCACCCCTCGGTCGGATCTCTCCCCCGAACGGCCCCATCGCCGGGCGTGACCACCGTACCGCGCCGCCCCTCGGCGCGGATGACGCACTTTCGGATCCGGCCGGAATGCGGTAGTGCGGCCCGCTCCCCTCCGCCGGGTACGCAAACCGCCTCGTACCGGCCGGGCCGGTACGAGGCGGAGCGCGGTGACCGGGCGTCAGCCGTCCAGGCGGACCACCATCTTGCCGGTGTTGGCGCCGCGCAGCACGCCGAGGAAGGCGTCCACCGCGCTGTCGATGCCCCGGGTCTCCGTCTCGCGGTACTTGAGTTCACCCGAGCGCACCCACGCCGAGACCTCCTCGACGAACCTCGGCTGGAGGTCGTAGTGGTCGCCGACGAGCAGCCCCTCCATGCGGAAGCGCTTGGCGATGATCTGCGCGAGGTTGCGCGGGGCCGGGGTGGGCTCGGTGGCGTTGTACTGCGAGATCATGCCGCACACCACGATGCGGCCGTGCTGGTTCATCGCCTCGATGGCGGCTTCCAGGTGCTCACCGCCCACGTTGTCGAAGTACACGTCGACGCCGCCGGGAGCCGCGGCCCGGAGCTGCTCGACGACCGGGCCGTTCCGGTAGTTGAACGCGGCGTCGAATCCGTAGTCCTTCACGAGGAGCTCGACCTTCTCGTCCGAGCCGGCCGAACCGATCACCCGCGACGCGCCCTTCAGCCTGGCGATCTGGCCGACGACGCCGCCCACGGCGCCCGCCGCGCCGGACACGAACACCACGTCACCGGCCTTGACCTCCGCGATCCGCGTCAGTCCCGCGTACGCGGCCAGGCCCGGCATGCCCAGCACGCCCAGATAGGCCGGGAGCGGCGCGGCGTCCGGGTCGACCTTGACGGCCGTCCGGGCGTCGAAGGTCGCGTACTCGCGCCACCCGGAGAAGTGGAGGACGTGGTCCCCCTCGGCGAAGCCCTCCGCCCGCGAGGCGACGACCCGGCCGACCGCGCCGCCCTGCATGGGCTCGCCCAGCGCGTACGGCGCCACGTAGGACTTGCGCGCCGACATCCGGCCGCGCATGTAGGGGTCGACCGACAGGTGGGTGTTGCGGACCAGGACCTCGCCCGGGCCCGGGGCGCGGACCGGCGCCTCGACGAGGGCGAAGTCGGTCGGCACCGGCCAGCCCCGCGGACGGGCGGCGAGGTGCCACTCACGGGCGGAAGCGGGCGTTTCCGGCGCGGTCGGCTCGGCGGCCATGGTGATCTCCCACATGAAAGGTTGAGGTAGTGAAGTAACAATGTGCATGAAAGGTTCACGTTGTCAAATATTCACGGTAGACTGGTCACCATGAACGCCCAGCCGATCCGGGACACCGCGCCGCCGGCCGACGAGATCACCCGCGAGGTCGTCGATCTCATGGCCAACCTGGTCGCGCTCTTCCACCGCGAGTACGAGGAGGCCGCCGCCGCCCGCTCGCTCACCGGAGCGCAGGCCAAGGTCCTCGCCCTGCTGCGGCGCGGCCCGATGCCCATGCGCCAGATCGCCCAGACGCTCAGCTGCGAACCCTCCAACGTCACCGGCATCGTGGACCGGCTGGAAACCCGCGGCTTCGTCACCCGCCAGCCCGACCGGCAGGACCGCCGGGTCAAGCTGGTCGCCGCCACCGACACCGGCAGCACCGCCTCCGAGGAACTGCGCGAGTCGCTGAACTTCGCCCGCGAGCCGCTGGCCGCGCTCGGCCCGGACGAGCGGACCCAGCTGCGCGACCTGCTGCGGCGGATGCTCGCCGGCGCCTCCGGACCGGGCGCGTGAGAAGCATCACAGCGAATTGACCGCCGATCGGAGGTAACCGAACACTCCCTCGAAACGTCTAACGTTCGAAGGTCTACACCTGCCGCGACCAGGCGGTACGGGTGGGACGACAGAGCGCGAGACGGGGGGACGGGAAGGGTGAGCAACAGCTCGCGACGCCGACGAGTCATACGGACCGTCATCGGGCTCGCCGCCGTCCTGGTGCTGTCCGTGGCCGGCGCCGGGGCCTGGTTCTACCACCGGCTCGACACCAACATCACCACCTTCGACGCCGGCGGCGTGGCCACCGAGCGCCCGCCCGCGCCGGCGCCGACCGCGCCGGGCGCCTCGGTGCCGGTCAACGTCCTGCTGCTCGGCTCGGACACCCGCAACGACGGCAACGCCGACCTCGGCGGCGGCGACGAGGGCGTCGGCCACTCCGACACCGCGATCCTGCTGCACGTCTACGCCGACCACAAGCACGCCGTCGGCGTCTCCATCCCCCGCGACGCCCTGGTCACCATCCCGTCCTGCCGGCTGCCCAGCGGCGACTGGACCAAGCCGCGGACCAACCAGATGTTCAACGAGGCCTTCACCATCGGCGAATCCGCCCAGGGCAACCCGGCCTGCACCCAGAACACCGTCGAGGCGCTGACCGGCCTGCGCATCGACCACACCATCGTGGTCGACTTCAAGGGCGTCGCCGCGATGACCGAGGCCATCAACGGCGTGGACGTCTGCGTCCCCAACGACGTCAACTCGCACAACATCAAGCTCAAGAAGGGCCCGCAGAAGATATCCGGCCAGCCCGCCGTCGACTACCTGCGCGCCCGCTACGGCTTCGGCGACAACTCCGACATCGGCCGGATGCAGCGTCAGCAGGCCTTCCTCTCCTCGATGATCCGCAAGATCCAGTCCCAGGGCTTCTCGCTGCCGACCCTGCTCCCGCTGGCCGACGCCGCGACCCGCTCGCTCACCGTCGACGAGGGCCTGGGCACCGCGATGAAGCTGGTCGACTTCGCCCAGTCGCTGCAGGGGATCGAGCTCTCCGACATCACCTTCGTCACCGCCCCCTGGCGCTTCTCCACCGTGCAGAGCGGCCGGATCGACCTCGTCCACCCCGACGTGGACACCCTGTGGCGGCTGCTGCGCGAGGACCGCACCCTGGACGGCCAGGCCACCGGCGAGGTCCCCGACCCCGCGAGCGCGAGCGCCGCGCCCACCGCGTCCGAGCCCTCGCCGACCGCCACCCCGCTCAGCGCCGAGCAGCTCGCGAGCCCGATCACCGTGGTCAACGGCGTCGGCACCGACGGACTCGCCGGCCGCGGCGCGGCGGCGATCCGCGCCCAGGGCTTCCAGAACGTCGCGCTCGGCCAGACCACCGGCGGCCGGCTGAGCACCGAGATCGCCTACGACCCGCCGTTCAAGGCCGTCGCCGAGCGGATCGCCGCGCTCTTCCCGGGCTCCCGGCTGACCGAGGAGCCGGGCTCCGAGGGCGTCGTGGTCACCCTTGGCCGCGACTACCGCCCCACCGCCGCCCCGGTCCCGCCGACCGACGCCGGCACCCCGGGCGCCGCGTCCGCCACCCCCACCGGCCCGCTGCCCACCAGCGTCCCCAGCGCGATAGCCCAGAACAGCCGCACCGCCGACGCCGATCCCTGCGCCGACCTCACCTGGCCGAGGGTGGCGCAGGGCCGCTGAGCACGGCTCAGACCGGGTCGGGAAGCCCGGTGACGACGGCGGTGAGCCGGGTGCCGGGCGGAAAGGCGCCGGCCGCCGCGAGGCCGTACAGGGCGGCCAGCGTCTTCGCCACGTAGCGGCGCTCCAGGGCGACGCCGTGCCGCCGCTCGAAGCCGGCCGCGAACTCCTCCAGCGCGGCCGGCACCCGCCCGTACCCGCCGCCGTGGAACCCGTGCTCGATCCGCCAGCCGCCGAACTCCCGTCCGTACGCCTCCCGGTGCAGCCGGGTCACCTCGCCCTCCAGGTAGCCCTCCGCGCCGCGCAGCACCGCCACGCCCAGCGCCCGCGCCCCGGGCGGCAGCCCGGCCGCGATCCCGGCCAGCGTGCCGCCGGTGCCGACCGGGCAGCAGACCACGTCCCGCTCCCCGAGCCCGGCCAGCTCCGCCACGACCTCCCGCGCGCCGCGCACCGCGAGCGCGTTGGACCCGCCCTCGGGCAGCACCAGGCACGGCCCCCAGCGCCCCGGCGGCCCCCCGGACCCGGCGCCGTCCGCACCCGCCCGCCCGGTGGCCTCCCGGTACTCGGCCCGGGACAGGAACACCAGCTCCATCCCGGCCTCCTCGGCGGCCCGCAGCGACCAGTTCCGCGGCGCCCGCGCCAGCTCCTCGCCGCGCACCAGCCCCACGCTCTCCAGCCCCAGCGCCCCGGCCGCCAGCGCCACCGCCCGC
Organism: Kitasatospora putterlickiae; assembly: GCF_039527695.1. Lineage (NCBI taxonomy): Bacteria > Bacillati > Actinomycetota > Actinomycetes > Kitasatosporales > Streptomycetaceae > Kitasatospora > Kitasatospora putterlickiae. Next base: position 27,780 of record NZ_BAAAKJ010000027.1, on the reverse strand, counting down.
AGATGCGTCGAGTACGCCCCGCCGAAGGTCACCAGCCGCCGGTGGCCCTCGCGCACCGCCAGCTCCAGATTGGGCCCCAGTTTGCGCCACTTGTTCCCCGGCACCAGCGGGTGCACCAGATCGTCCCGCTTCAGCCGCAGCTCCACCCCGGCCCGCTCGAACACCTCGTCAGGACAGTCGACGACGGGGGTGGGCACACGCGGGACGGCAAGCATCCGCCCAGCATACGGAGCCACGCGGGGGCCCGGGAGGGCGTCATCGTCCGGGTGAATTCCAGCGCGTCGCGGCGTGGCGGCATGCCCGATCCCCTAGGGTTTTCCCAGCCAGGGGGCCGCTCGCGCGGGTACGGAGGGTGGGGCGGGTGGGACTCGAACCCACGACCAAGGGATTATGAGTCCCCTGCTCTAACCGGCTGAGCTACCGCCCCGGTTCGCAGCGCGCGACGGCAGGCCGGTCGCGGCAGCAGCAGACGGCCCCGAAAGGCCGTCCCGGGCAGCATAGCCGGTCGATCACCCGTGGTGCGCGCCGGGGGCGCGGCGGTGGACGCGGGCGCGGGCGGGGCGACGGTGGCGCGGGGCGGACCGGCCTGGTAGATCTTGGGCTCGAACGGCGGAACGCGTGATCGGCCGTGCCCGCCCCGAGGACGAGACGGAGCCCTGGATGCCCTCCCGCCCGGTCCGGACCGCGCGCGCCGCCAGGACGGCCGCGGTGGCGGTCCTGCTGCTGGCCGCCGCGATCGCGTGCGGCGGCGGGCAGGACGGCGGGCGGAGCGCGGCGGTGGCCCCGCGGACCCCGGCCTGGGACCGGGTCGGCACGCTCTCGGTGCACACCGCGCAGGGGCCCCGGGCGTGCACGGCGAGCGTGGTGCGAAGCCCCCGGCGCAATCTGCTGGTGACCGCCGCGCACTGTGTGGAGAACCACCGGATCGGCCTGCTGGACGGCCTGGTGTTCACCCCCGGCTACCGCAACGGGTACTCACCGTACGGGAGTTGGCCGGTGAGATCGGTCACCGTCGATCCGCGCTGGTCCGCCGGCGCCGACCCCGAGTACGACGTCGCGTTCGTCACCGTGGGCGCGGTGGGCGGGCGGCAGGTCGAGGACGCGGTCGGCGGCAACCCGCTCGGCACCGCCCAGGGCTTCGGCCTGGCGGTCTCGGTCACCGGTTACCCCAACGAGCGCGACGAGCCGATCACCTGCTCGGGCCTGACCGCCTCGCAGAGCCCGACCCAGGAGCGCTTCGACTGCGCCGGCTACACCGACGGCACCAGTGGCAGCCCCTGGCTCACCGCGAACGGCCGGGTGATCGGCGTGATCGGCGGCTACCAGGAGGGCGGCGAGACGCCGGGCACCTCGTACAGCGTCACCTTCGACGACCGGGTCGCCGAGCTCTTCCAGCGGGCCGTGGCGTGACGGGACTCACGCGGGCCGGGCGGCCTCCGGGACGACCGGGACAACACGAAGGCCCCCCGGTCTACCGAGGGGCCTTCGCTCTGAGCAGTCACCGGGCGGACCCGGCGCAGCTCCCGCATTTGGACTCGAACCAAAAACCTGCCGGTTAACAGCCGGCTGCTCTGCCAATTGAGCTATGCGGGATCGCGGTACACGACTCCCGTACCACGGACGGGCGACCGGCCCCAGGGGCCGCCACCCGAGCTCCCCCAATTGGACTCGAACCAATAACCTGCCGATTAACAGTCGGCTGCTCTGCCAATTGAGCTATGGGGGATCGAGCTTCCCGCTCCGGCCCCCGGTCTCCCGGGCTCCTCGGCGCTCGCTGCGGGACATACATTAGCGCACTCGGGGGGGTGGTCCGCCAATCGCTTTCCGCGGCCGCCACCGGGCGGCCCCGCCCGGCGCGTTCCCCGCGCGCCCGGGACGGCGTCCGTGGATGCTGGGGGCACCGACGGTTCACCGTCCCGGCGGACGGGTAGGGCAATGCGGCAATGGCCGCCAGGAGAGGGTGGAATCCGACCATGTGGAAGCTGTCGTTCGGTGTCGGACTCGCGACGGGCTACGTCCTGGGCACGCGGGCAGGACGCCGGCGCTACGAGCAGATCGCCAGGGTGACCCGGCAGGTCGCCCAGAACCCCACGGTGCAGGGCGCGGCCGGCAAGGCCCGGCAGCAGGCCGGCGCGGTCGCCGGGAAGGCCGCCGGGGCGGTGGCCGACAAGGTGGGCGACCGGCTGCCGAACTCGGTCACCGACCGGGTGCCGTACTTCAACCGGTCCAGGAGCGAGGACGACAGCTGGGGCACCTACCGGCCCTGACCGGCGTCCCGCACCCGGCCCGCGGCACCCCTTAGCGGCCGTCCGTGACGGGCGGGTGACACGGTGGTGAAGGCCGGCCGGACGAGGGCTCCCGGGCGCGGTACCGAACGGGCAACACTTGCCCGGGCGGGCCGCGCCCGCGCGCCCGCTGAGGCATGATCTCGACTATGGCCATCGTCGCGGGGATAGACAGCTCGACCGGTCGCACCAGGATCGTCGCGTGCGACGCCGGAACCGGCGCCGTCCTGCGTTCCGGCAAGGCCCCCCACCCCGCGCCCGAGGACCCCGACGCCCGCCCCGGCGAGGCCGACCCGCAGCTCTGGCTGCACTCGCTCGGCGACGCCGCGGCCGGCGGCCTGCTGGAGGGCGTCCGGGCGATCGGCGTCAGCGCCCAGCAGCACGGCATGATCGGCCTGGACGCCGGCGGTGTGCAGGTCCGGCCGGCGATCCTGTGGAACGACCCGCGCTCCAGCGGCGCCGCCGCGGCCCTGCTGGCCGAGCTGGGCGGCCCGGCGGCCTGGACGNNGATCGGCGCCGTCCCCAGCCCCGCGTACACCGTCGCCAAGCTGCGCTGGCTCGCCGAGTTCGAACCGGCCAACGCCCGGCGGATCGCCGAGGTGCTGCTGCCGCACGACTGGCTGGTCTGGCAGCTGCTCGGCCACCCCAAGCGCCGCACCACCGACCGCGGCGACGCCTCCGGCACCGGCTACTGGTCCCCGATCACCGGCGAGTACCGGCAGGACCTGGTCGAGCTGGCACTCGGCCACGAGCTGCGGCTGCCGGACGTGCTCGGCCCCGCCGAGCCCGCCGGCCACACCCCCGAGGGCCTGCTCATCTCGGCCGGCACCGGCGACAACATGGCCGCCGCGCTCGGCCTGGGCCTCGGCCCCGGCGACGCGGTGGTCTCGCTCGGCAGCTCCGGGACGATCTTCGCGGTGCACGAGCGGGCCGTGGTGGACGCCACCGGCCTGGTCTCCTCCTTCGCCGACGCCACCGGCCGCCACCTGCCGATGGTCGCCACCCTGAACGCCGCCCAGGTGCTCCGCTCCACCGCCGCCCTGCTCGGCCTCGACCTGGAGGGCCTCAGCGACCTCGCCCTGCGGTCCTCCCCCGGCGCGTACGGGCTGGTGCTGCTCCCCTACCTGGACGGCGAGCGGACGCCCGCGCTGCCGCACGCGGCCGGCACGCTGACCGGCCTGCGGGCCGAGTCGATGGCCCCCCAGCACGTGGCCCGGGCCGCCGTCGAGGGCATGCTCTGCAACAGCGCGGACGCCCTGGACGTGCTGCGCGCCCGCGGCGTCGAGGTCAAGCGGGTCTTCCTGCTGGGCGCCGCCGGGCGGCTGGCGGCGGTGCGGCACGTCGCGCCGCAGCTGTTCGGCGTGCCGGTGGTCGTCCCGCCGCCCGGCGCGCACGCGGCGCGCGGCGCGGCCCGGCAGGCCGCCTGGGCG
>NZ_BAAAKJ010000027.1:21647-23898 GCF_039527695.1 Kitasatospora putterlickiae | reverse complement strand
GGTGGCAGCGTGGAGGACGACGCGGCCACCGGACGGAAGGGCGGCAGGATCCCATGGCACTGCACAAGGGGGCCGGTGACGACCGCCGGCTGACCGTCGGCCCGTTCCTCGGCACCGCCGCCGACCCGCTCGGCTCGATGGAGCTGGCGCCCCCGCTGCACCGGCTCGCCGACGGCCCCGTCCCGGCCGACACCGCGTACCAGCTGATCCACGACGAGCTGATGCTGGACGGCAACGCCCGGCTCAACCTGGCCACCTTCGTCAGCACCTCGATGGAGGACCAGGCCACCCGGCTGATGACCGAGTGCCTCGACAAGAACATGATCGACAAGGACGAGTACCCGCAGACCGCCGAGCTGGAACGGCGCTGCGTGGCCATCCTCGCCCACCTGTGGCACGCCCCCGACCCGGACACCGCCGTCGGCTGCTCCACCACCGGCTCCAGCGAGGCCTGCATGCTGGCCGGCCTCGCGCTCAAGCGGCGCTGGATCCGCCGCAACGCCGACCGCTATGCCGCCGGCGCCCGGCCCAACCTGGTGATGGGCGTCAACGTGCAGGTCTGCTGGGAAAAGTTCTGCGTCTTCTGGGAGGTCGAGGCCCGCACCGCGCCGATGGACGGCGAGCGCTTCCACCTCGGCCCCGAGCAGGCGGTGGCGCTCTGCGACGAGAACACCATCGGCGTGGTCGGCGTGCTCGGCTCGACCTTCGACGGCTCCTACGAGCCGGTCGCGGAGATCTGCGCCGCGCTGGACGACCTCCAGCAGCGCACCGGTCTGGACGTCCCCGTGCACGTGGACGGCGCCTCCGGCGGCATGATCGCGCCGTTCCTGGACGAACACCTGGTCTGGGACTTCCGGCTGCCCCGGGTCGCCTCCGTCAACACCTCCGGCCACAAGTACGGGCTGGTCTACCCGGGCGTCGGCTGGGCGCTGTGGCGGGACCGGGAGGCGCTGCCCGAGGAACTGGTGTTCAAGGTCAACTACCTGGGCGGCGAGATGCCGACCTTCGCGCTGAACTTCTCCCGGCCTGGCGCCGAGGTGATCGCCCAGTACTACGTCTTCCTGCGGCTCGGCCGGGCCGGCTTCCGGGCCGTCCAGGGCGCCTGCCGGGAGGTCGCCGGGTACCTGGCCGAGGGGATCGAGCGGCTCGGCGGCTTCCGGCTGCTGACCCGGGGCGACCAGCTGCCGGTGTTCGCGTTCACCACCACGGACGAGGTGCCGTTCGACGTCTTCGACGTGTCGCGGCGGCTACGCGAGCGCGGCTGGCAGGTGCCCGCGTACACCTTCCCGGCGAACCGGGAGGACCTCGCGGTGCTGCGGGTGGTCTGCCGCAACGGCTTCTCCCGCGACCTCGCCGACCTGCTGCTGGGCGACCTCGCCCGGCTGCTGCCGGAGCTGCGCCGCCAGCCGGTCCCGCTCAAGGACCTCGGAGTGCCGGCCAGGACGGGCTTCCACCACTGACGGACGCGGCGGTCGTGGTCGCGGCGGGAACGGGCGCCATCCGTGCGCCCGTCCCCGCCGCGTGTCCCTGCGGCCCGGGGCAGCCTCCCCCCGTGGAGGCTGTCTCGTGCCGGTGGGGGTCAGGGCACGGCAGTCGCCGGTCCGTCAGAAACGGTGCCCGGACGAAGGACCGGGGCGGCGAACCGCTCCAGCCGGAAGAACAATGCCCGACGGCCATATGAATGTTCGAGCCGCTCCCGGTGTTGTGAGACACTTCCGTCCGTCTCAGCGCCAGGACCTGGGCTTTGGGACACCGGGTCGCTGAGGTTTGAGACGCGAAGGCGCCCTTCCAGCCCCGGAACGGTGCCCTGCGGAGTACCGCCTGTTCCAGCACCGCCGCCCCGCCCGCCTCGCATGTTTGGAAGAGACCGCATGGGTTCCGCCTGGAAGCAGTTGCCGGACGACCTCTCCGTCCCCGCCAAACGCCTGACGGAGGAACTGCGCGCCGTCAAGGACGCGACCGGGCTCTCGCTCTCCGAGCTCGCCGCCCGGACCCACTACAGCCGGGCCTCCTGGGAGCGCTGGCTGAACGGCAAGCGGGTCATCACCGAGCAGGCGCTGGACGCGCTGATCGGGGCCGTGGAGTGCGACGGTCCGGCGCTGCGGGCGCTGTGGGACCGGACCGCGGCGGCGGGGGCGTCCACGGGCGAGGCGGTCGCGGACGGCGCGGCGGACAACGGCGCCGACGCGGACACCGAAGCCGGCACCGACGGGGACACGGACACCGAGGCGGCCGCGGAAGCCGTGCCGGA
>NZ_BAAAKJ010000027.1:7792-21621 GCF_039527695.1 Kitasatospora putterlickiae | reverse complement strand
ACGCCCGGCTGGTGGCCTCCGTCGCCGCCGCGCCGGACCCGGAAGCCGCCGCCACCGCCGCACGGCGCCGCCCGGCGGCCCTGGTCGCCGCCTCGGTGGTGGTGGCCCTGCTGCTGACGCTCCTCGGTGTGCGGATGCTCTCCGCCTCCGCCGACGGCGACGGCACCACGCCGACCGCCGCCACCGTTCCCCCTTCCGCCTCCGCCCCGGCGAGCGGCGCCGCGCCGTCCGCCCCCTCCTCCCCGGCGTCGCCGTCGCCCGCGGTGCCCGCCAACCCCGCCCCGCCGGTCCCGGCCTGCCAGGCGCTCGGCTGCGTCCACAAGGACCCCAAGACGACCGGCTGCGGCGGGGACGCCCGGACCCTGCTGACCACCAACATCGGCAAGGTCGTCGTCTACCTCCGGTACAGCCTGAAGTGCCAGGCGGCCTGGGCCGCGATCACCGAGGGCCAGCCCGGCGACCAGGCGACCGTCAGCACCAGCGCCGGCGAGTCGGAGACCGCGCTGATCCACTGGGGGTACGACAACTACTCGTGGATGGTGAACGCGGCGGACCCGGCGGTCACCCTCCAGGTCTGCGGGCAGCGCAAGGAGCCGGAGGGCGCCGCCTGCACCGCCTCGGTCTCCGACCTGGCCCGGACGGTCGCCTCGACCCCGATCCCGGTCGGCCCGGCCTCCCCGCCGCCGGTCACCACCGACCCGGCCCAGCCCGCGCACCCGGAACAGCCCGCCCCGACGGCCCCGACGCCCTCGGCCGGCTAATCGAGATAGCCCCGGAGCTGGGCGGCGAAGGCGTGGTCGCGGAGCTTGACCAGGGTCTTGGACTCGATCTGGCGGATCCGCTCCCGGGTGACCCCGAAGAGCACCCCGATCTCCTCCAGCGTGCGCGCCCGCCCGTCGTCCAGGCCGTAGCGGAGCTGCACCACCTGGCGCTCGCGCTCGCCGAGGGTGGCCAGCACCGCCTCCAGGTGCTGACGCAGCAGCAGGAAGGCCGCCGACTCGGCGGGTGAGGCGGCGTCGGCGTCCTCGATGAGGTCGCCGAGCGCGACGTCGTCCTCCTCGCCGACCGGAGTGTGCAGCGAGATCGGCTCCTGGGCGAGCCGGAGCAGTTCGCGCACCCGCTCCTCGGTGAGCTCCAGGACGGCCGCGATGTCGGCCGGGGCCGGCTCGGTCCCGCGCTCCTGGAGCAGCGAGCGCTGCACCCGCACCACGCGGTTGATCAGCTCGACCACGTGCACCGGCACCCGGATCGTGCGGGCCTGGTCGGCCAGCGCGCGGCTCATCGCCTGGCGGATCCACCAGGTCGCGTAGGTGGAGAACTTGTAGCCGCGCGCGTAGTCGAACTTCTCCACCGCCCGGATCAGTCCGAGGTTGCCCTCCTGGACCAGGTCGAGCAGGGTCAGCCCGCGCCCGATGTAGCGCTTGGCGACGGAGACCACCAGGCGCAGATTGGCCTCGATCAGTCGGCGCTTGGCGAGCCGGCCGAGCGTGACCAGGGTGCCCAGTTCGGCGGCCAGCCCGGCGGCGGGCCCCGGTTCGCGGTTCAGCCGCTCCTCGGCGAACAGGCCGGCCTCGATCCGGCGGGCCAGTTCGACCTCCTCGGCGGCGGTGAGCAGCCGGATCCGGCCGATCTCGCGGAGGTACTGGCGCAGCAGGTCGGCCGCCGGGCCGGCGGGATCGGCACCGGGCGGCGCCGGCGCCCCCTCGGTCTCCTCGGCGGCCTCCTCGGCGACGCCCTGGGCGGCGTCGTCCTCGGCGTCGGGGTGCCCGGCGGGCAGTCCCTGGGCGGGCACCCGGGCGCCGACCGGCGGTGGTGTCCCCGCCCGGCCGTGGTCCTCGGGCGGGTCGGTGGTGGTCTGAGCGGTGGTGGGCTGAGCGGGAGCGGCGAGGCCTCGGTCCACGGGCATCCCCTCGGGACGGGCGCGACTCTGGCGGACCCGCGCTGAACGGAGGTGGGACGTCCTCCAGTGTGGGGCACGCCACACTCCGTGGCCGAGACTCGTGCGCGGACTTTTTGAACGCGGCCCTACAACGCGGCGGCGCCCAGGCTGCGCAACGACTGCCCGTACTGCTGGAGCTGCCACAACTCGGTCTGCACCGCGTGCAGTTCCTCGGGGGCGGCCCGGTTGCCGAGCCGCTGGAGGTGGGCGCGGACCTCGCCGACCCGCCGGTCCACGGCCAGCATCCGCAGCTTGACCAGGAACTCGCCCGCGTAGACGGCGTCCACCTTGCGCCGCGAGCGCACCGGCTCCACGGTCAGCTCGGTGACCAGCGAGCGCACCCGGTCGTCGGGGCTGACCTCGCGCACCACGGCGGTGAAGTCGGCCAGGGTGGCCCCGTACGCGGCGCCGCCGGCCTGGCCGATGGCGCGGCGCACGGCGGTGTACGGCGGGGTCGGGAACTCGTCCTCGGCGTAGTTGTCGAAGGCCGGGGCGACCAGGTCCGGGTGCTGCAGGGCCAGCTTGAGCAGCTCGCGCTCGACGAACTGGGCCGGGTCGCGCGGGTTGAGCACGAAGGCGGGCCGGGCCGGGCGGTCCGGCTGCGCGGGCTCGGGGCGGCGCTGGCCGTTGGCGCGCGGGTTCTGCTGGCGCTCGCGGTCCCAGCGGGCCAGCTGGGAGACCCGGCGGACCACGAACGGCTCGTCCAGGATGCCGAGCATGCCGGCCAGCCGGACGGCGTACTCGTGCTGGATCGAGCGGTCCTTGATCTTGGCGACGATCGGCGCCGCCTCCTCCAGCGCCGCCGAGCGGCCCTCCGGGGTGTCCACCCGGTGCTTGGCGACGACCGAGTTCAGCGCGAACTCGAAGAGCGGGACCGGGTTGTCGATCAGCTCGCGGACCGCCTCGTCGCCCTGGGCCAGGCGCAGCTCGCACGGGTCCATGCCACCGGGGCTGACCGCGATGGAGGTCTTGGCGGCGAACTTCTGGTCGTCCTCGAAGGCGCGCAGCGCGGCCTTCTGGCCGGCGGCGTCGCCGTCGAAGGTGAAGACGGTCTCGCCGCGGTACTGGGAGGTGTCCATCAGCAGCCGACGGATGATCTTGATGTGGTCCTCGGCGAAGGCGGTGCCGCAGGTGGCCACCGCGGTGGTGACCCCGGCCAGGTGGCAGGCCATCACGTCGGTGTAGCCCTCGACCACCACCGCCCGGCCCGACTTGGCGATCTCCTTCTTCGCCAGGTCGATGCCGTAGAGCACGTGCGACTTCTTGTAGATCGGCGTCTCGGGGGTGTTGAGGTACTTCGGCCCGTTGTCGTCCTCGCGCAGCCGCCGGGCGCCGAAGCCGATCACCTCGCCGGCGATGTCGCGGATCGGCCAGACCAGCCGGCCCCGGAACCGGTCGATCAGACCGCCGCGCTGGCCCTGCGAGGCCAGGCCGCCGAGCAGGATCTCCTTGTCCGTGAACCCCTTGCCGCGCAGGTAGCGGACCAGGTGCTCCCAGCCGGCCGGGGCGTAGCCGACGCCGAAGGTCTTCGCGGCCTCCTCGTCGAAGCCGCGCTCGGCCAGGAAGCGGCGGCCGATCTCGGCCTCGGGCGAGGCGAGCTGCTCCTGGTAGTAGGCGGCGGCCACCTTGTGCGCCTCGACCAGGCGGGTCCGCTCGCCCTGCTGGTGGCGGGGGCTGTAGCCGCCCTCCTCGTAGCGCAGGGTGATGCCGGCCTGGGCGGCCATCCGCTCGACGGCCTCGGCGAAGGTGAAGTGCTCGATCTTCATCAGGAAGGCGATGGTGTCGCCGTTCTCCTGGCAGCCGAAGCAGTGGAAGACGCCCTTGGAGGGGTTGACGTAGAAGGAGGCGGACTTCTCGTCGTGGAAGGGGCAGACGCCCTTGTACTCGCCGCCGCCACCGTTGGTCAGCTGTACGTAGTCGCCGACCACCGCGTCGATCGGCAGTGCGCTCCGCACCGCCTGTACGTCTTCGTCCCTGATCCGCCCGGCCACCCCGGAAGTCTACTGGGAGGGACGGGCCGGACGGCGGGCGCGAGGCACCCCGGTCTCCCGGGTGCGGTCAGCTCCGGTCCCGGCCCAGCAGCCGGGCGTGCAGGGCGAGGGCGGAGGCGTCGGTGAGGGTGGCGATCTGGTCGATCACCGTGCGCAGGGCCGCCCGGTCGTCCTCCGCCTCCCGGTACATCGCGGCGAACACCGGGTCGAGCACCTCGGGGGCGCGCCGGCTGAGGACCTCCGCCAGCTCGGCGATCACGATCCGCTGCCGGGCCCGCAGCTGGGCCTGCTCGTCGCGCTGCATCACGTACCGGACGGCGACCGCCTTGAGCACCGCGCACTCCAGGCGGACCTCGCGCGGCACCACCAGCTCGGCGGTGTACCGGGTGAGCCGGCCGGGGCCGTAGCGGGCCCGGGTGGCCTGCTCGGCGGCCAGGCAGAACCGGCCGATCAGCTGGCTGGTGAGGTCCTTGAGCCCGGCGCGGGCGCGGGCGGTGCCGTCGTAGGAGTCGGGCCACCACTCCTGGGCGAGCAGCCGGTCCAGGGCGGCGGCCAGCTCCTCGGGGGCGGCGTCCCGGGCGTAGCGCTCGGCGACCTTGAACAGTTCAGCGCGCTCGCCCGGGGCGCGCAGCGCGGCCGGGTCGATGTGGCCGGCCTGCAGGCCGTCCTCGACGTCGTGGGTGGAGTAGGCGACGTCGTCGGACCAGTCCATGACGGTGGCCTCGAAGCACCTGCGCCCGGCCGGGGAGCCGGCCCGCAGCCAGCGGAAGACCGGCAGGTCGTCGGCGTAGACGCCGTACTTGGGCGAGGCCGGGTCGGCGGGGTGGGCGCCGTGCGTCCACGGGTACTTGGTGGCGGCGTCCAGGGCGGCGCGGGTCAGGTTGAGGCCGACGCTGCGGCCGGGCCAGGGGGCCAGCCGGGCGGGCGCCTCGTCCTGCGGGGCGAAGCGCTTGGGCTCCAGGCGGGTCAGGATGCGCAGCGACTGCGCGTTGCCCTCGAAGCCGCCGCAGGCCTCGGCGGCCTGGTCGAGCGCCTCCTCGCCGGTGTGGCCGAACGGCGGGTGGCCGATGTCGTGGGCCAGGCAGGCGGTCTCGACGAGGTCCGGGTCGCAGCCGAGGGCGGCGCCCAGTTCGCGGCCGACCTGGGCGCACTCCAGCGAGTGGGTCAGCCGGGTGCGGGGGAAGTCGCTGCGCATCGGGGCGACCACCTGGGTGGTGCCGGCCAGCCGGCGCAGGGCGGCGGAGTGGAGCACGCGGGCGCGGTCGCGCTGGAACGCCGTGCGGCCGGGGCGCTTGTCCGGTTCGGGCACCCAGCGGGCCTCGGCGGCGCGGTCGTACGGGGTCGGGGTCGGGGTCGGGGTCGGGGCGGCGGTGAGGCGGTGCGCGGTGTCGTCCATATGACCCTCACGGTACGCCGCGGCTGTGACACCGGAAGTGTGCCGCGCGCGACGGCGCGCGGGCCGGGGCGTGAACCCTTGAACCCGCGCGCCGGGGCGCGGACACTCCCGTCCGGGTCAGCCCCGGACCGCCTTGAGGACGGCCTCGGCGGCGCCCTGCTGCCCCTTGGCGTTCGGGTGGATCGCCGCCAGGCCGTGCGCCGGGAACGGCGGCTCCACCCAGCGGGCGTCCTCCCCCGCGCACATGTCGTGGCCGGCCGAGGGCGCCGTGAGGTCCACGAAGACCGCCCCGGCCGCCTCCGCCCGCCGCTTGAGCATGGCGTTGAGCTGCTGCTCCTTCTCGACCAGGAAGCCCAGGTCCCCGGCGGTCACGGTCGAGCCCAGCACCGGGACGCAGCTCGCCGGGTCGGCGGGCAGCAGCGCCGGGTAGCCGACCACGTAGACCCGGGCCTGCGGGGAGCGGCGCTTGATCTCCTTCAGCTGCCCGCCCAGCCGCTCGCCCGCGGCGTCCACCTTCCGCTGCACCTCGTCACCGCCGCCCGCGTCGGCGTAGGAGTCGCGGCAGGGCGCGGCGGCCCGGTCCGAGCCGACCAGGCCCTTGAACGCGTCCACCAGGTTCTCCTTGGCGCACTGGCCGACCACGTCCATGAACCCGGCGTCGTTGCCGCCGATCCCGAGGGTCACCAGGCGGGTGGCCGGGCCGAGCGCGTCCAGCTGCGGCGGGTTGCTGCCGCCCTCGGTGCTCTGGGCGCCGGTCAGGTCACCGGTGCGGGCGCCGCTGCAGCTGACGTCACGGAACCGCTCCCCGGACAGGCCGAGCGCCTTGGCCACCAGGGACGGGTAGTTGACCGCCGAACGGGAGCAGCCCTTAGGCTCCGCCCCCTGCTGCGGACTGATCCTCAGGCCCGAGGTGTACGAGTCGCCGAGCGCCACGTACGGCCCGGCGGGCGTGGGGGTGGGCGTCGGGGTCGAGGCGGCAGCGGCGGCGGCCCGGGCCGGCGCGGAGCCGTCCGGGGCCGCGGCGGCGACGGTCCCGGCGCCGGTGGAACCTGAGCAGCCGGCGACGAGCACGGCGGCGAGGCCCGCGCTCAGCGCACCGGTGAGCGCGGCGGTCGGGCGTACGGACAGAGGCACGGGATCCCCCCGGGTAGGAGCCTTAGGCGTTCTTCCTACGACGGCCCGTCCCCCGGGCACCGCAATGCCAACGGGCGGGCGCGTCCGATCGCTCCCGCCCGAGGGCACCGATTTCTCCGGCGGCGGCGCGCCGCCGCCGTCCCGCCGTCCCGCTGTCCCGGGCTACTCCGGGCCGCGCTCGTGCTCGGCCAGGAACTGCTCGAAGCGCCGGCCCAGCTCGTCCGCCGACGGCAGGTCCACCGGCTCGGCCAGCAGGCTCTCCCGGCCCTCGGCGCCGGCCACCGCGTCGTACTGGCCCTCCATGCCGCGGATCGCCGAGCGCAACTCGCCGTCCCCCTGCGCCAGCTGCTCCTCGATGTCGGCGTACACCACGTCGACGCGCTCGCGCAGCAGGGTGCCCGGCAGCACCAGCCCGGTCGCGGACTGCACCGCCTCCAGGATCATCACCGCGGCCGCCGGGTACGCCGAGCGCGCCACGTAGTGCGGCACGTGCGCGGCGAAGCCCAGCACGTCGTGCCCGGCCTCGGCGAGCCGGAACTCCAGCAGGGCCTGGGCGCTGCCCGGCACCTGGGCCTGCTCGAACCACTGCGGGTAGCCGGCCGCGAGGTCCAGCCGGTTGCCGTGCGGCGTCAGGCCGACCGGGCGGGTGTGCGGCACGCCCATCGGGATGCCGTGGAAGTCCAGGCTCAGCCGGACGCCGAAGCGCTCGACCAGCTGGCGGACGGCGGTGGCGAAACGCTCCCACTCGACGTCCGGCTCGGGGCCGGTGAGCAGCAGGAACGGCGAGCCCGCCGTGTCGTGGACCAGCTGGAGCAGGATCTCCGGCGGCTCGTAGGAGGACCAGTGCTCGCGGTCGAAGACCATCGCGGGGCGGCGGGCCCGGTAGTCCACCAGGCGGTCGTGGTCGAAGCGGGCCACCACCTGCGGGGCGCCCGTCTCCAACAGGTGGGCGACCACCTGGGCGCCCGCCTCGCCGGCGTCCATGAAGCCCTCGAAGTGGTGGAGCAGCACCAGGCCGGCGCCGGTGTCCGCCAGCGCGGCCCTCGCCGCGGCCACGGCGGCCACGCCCTGCTGGTCCAGCTCGTACAGCTCCTGGGGATCACGCACCGCTCACCCACACCCCGTTTCTCTTCCTCGTCGCGGTTCGCCACGTCCGCTGTCCCCCACGCGTCGGCGCGCGTGGGCTCGCGCCCGGCTCTCCTCGTCCAGCGCGCGGGGCGCCGCCGGAATTCCCGCGGGGGCGGTCCCGTTCGTCCGGACGGCCCGCGACGGACCCCCGGCGGGCCGGCCGGACCATGATCGCACCCGCCGGGAAAGCCCCTGGTCAGGGGGGTGCGAACGGCCGCCGGGGCCCGCCCGGGCGCCGCCCCAGGGGCCATTCGTGTGCCGCGAAGTGACGCACCGCCTTCTGACGGGTATCGTCCTCTCGCTGCCTCGCATCGTCGCGTCGTCGTCACGTCGTCCGTAACGCCGTCGACCACGTCCCGGACCGGTGTTCGGCCAGCCACCCACGACGCATCTTGCCTTCATCTGGCCGCCTGCTTCCCTTCGCGCACTCGTTTCCTCCTCGGCCATCTCGCGGACGCACACTGTCCCCTCGCTCATCCCGCCGGACCGGTCCGTGGACCCGTGTCCGTTCCGGCACCGCGCTGCCCGTCTCCGGGCCGTCGCTCCCCGCCCCGCTCGACCGGCCTCCGGCGTGCTCGGGCACCGGTGGGCGCACGCCGGGACGGGGCGGAAACAGTCATCGCTCGCCCGTGCCGCACCCCGGCGTGGGCCAGCGCCCTCCGACCGATGAAGGACCGAAGGTTCCGTGCCCGTACCTGTCATCCTCACCGGCCGCACCGTGCGGCTGGAGCCCCTCGCCGCGCACCACGCCGAGGCCATCGCCAAGGCCGGCGCCGAGGACCGTACGACCTACGCCTTCACCCCCGTCCCGCACGGCCTGGAAGCGGCCCGCGAGTACATCGCGCGCGCCCTCGCCGACCAGGCCGCGGGCCGGTCGCTGCCGTTCGCCACGGTGAACCAGGCCGACGGCCGGGTGGTGGGCTCCACCCGGTTCCTGGAACTCGACTACTGGCAGGGGCCGCTGGTCTGGCCGCCGGTGCCGGGCGTGCCGTTCGGCGACCCGGACACCGCCGTCCCGGACGCCGCCGAGATCGGCAACACCTGGCTCTCGCCGCGCGCCCAGGGCACCGGCATCAACACCGAGGCCAAGCTGCTGATGCTCCGGCACGCCTTCGAGGCGTGGGGCGTACAGCGGATCTCGCTGCGCGCCGACGCCCGCAACCTGCGCTCGCGCACCGCCATCGAGCGGCTGGGCGCGACCTCCGAGGGCGTCCGCCGGGCGCACTCGCGGGGGCTGGACGGGGTGGTCAGGTCGACCGCGTTCTACTCGATCCTGGACAGCGAGTGGCCGGCCGTCCGGGACATCATCGAGCTGCGGATCGCCGCCGCCACCTCGCCGAGCGCCCCGGATCCGGCGATCAACCAGGAGTGCCTTAGACACGGCGGCGGCGCCGGGCACCTGATCACGGCCTGAGGCCGGGAGTCGGGCGCCGGCCGCCGGGGCGCCCGGCGATGGTCAGGCCGGGCGGCCCCGGACGGCCACCGCCAGCGCCCGGTGGAGCGGCTCCGGACCGGACCCGTCCTCGAAGCGCCCCTCGGAGCCCTCGGCGGGCGCCTCGACCAGGGCCGACACCGGCCGCCAGCCGCCGGTCGGCACCGGTTCCACCCGGACCTCCCAGACCTCGGAGCCGGCCCGGCCGCGGTGGCACAGGTGGAGCACCCCCTCGGCGGTGTACGACGTCCACCTGTCGTCCGTGTGCCGCGGGCGCAGGCCGGACCGGATCCGCTGCCACTGCTCCTCGCTCCAGACCACGTCGGGGACGGGGCAGGGGCGGAGCCGCCGCGGCGACGTCGGCCGGTCGTGGTCCGGCGGCCTCGCGACACCGCCCGGCTCGGGGAAGGCCCAGGCCGGCAGCGGCTCGCGGGCGGCCAGCCAGGCCTCCGGGATGCCGGCCGTCCCGGTGTGCGCGGCGACGACACCACCGGTGATCGCGGCCACGGTGTCCATGTCCCCGCCGGCGGCCACCGCCTCCCAGACCGCCGCCCGGTAGTCCGTGAGCCGGCGGGCCGCGCACCACAGCGCGTACGGGACGGTGTCGGCGGCGCTGGTCCGGCTGCCGTTGCCGAGCATCCGGGCCGCGACCGCGAGGTCCGGCTCGGCGAGCAGGGCGAGCGCCTCGGTCAGACCCTCGCGCACCGCCCCGGGCGGAGTGAGGTCGCGCACCGGCTCCAGGAAGCCCTCGGGCGTCACGGCCCCGGCGCGGGCTCGGGCCGCGAACGCGGCGGCCACGGCGACGGCGATCGCGCCGTCCACGGCCTGCGGGTGCGTGTGCGTGACCGTCGCGGTGTCGGCGGCCGGCCCGACCACCGCGCCCGGGTCGTCCGCGTACGCCGCCCCGAGCGGGGCCACCCGCATCGCGGCGCCGTTGCCGTACGACCCCTGGCCGTCGAACAGCCCGGCGGCCAGCGCCTTCGCGTCGCCGCCCTCCCGGATCAGCCGCAACAGGCGGTTGGCGGACGGGCCGTAGCCCCGGTCGAAGTCATGCCGGCGGGCGAAGTAGTGGGTGAGGTCGAACACGTCGATCCCCCCGCGCTCGGTGTGCGCGGCGTACACCGAGCAGGCCATCTCGGTGTCGTCCGTCCACGGCCAGGGGCCGGGCGGAGCGGTGCGGGCTCGGAGGTGAGTGCGGGCGGTGGCGGGGACGAAGAACTGGGCGCCGAGGGCGTCGCCGACGGAGAGGCCGTTCAGCGCGTCGAGCGCCGGGCCGGTGTGAGGAGTCGTCATCACGGGAAAGCCCACCCTCCCCGCCGCCCCCGCGTCAACCTCGTTTGACCGGACAGTCCCCCGGCGGGCGATGTTCCGCATACCGCCGATCCGGGTGGGAACCACCCGGGCATGACCAGAGCCGGCTCCCTCGTCGACCCGCTGCTGCTGCTCGGCGCCGACCAGCAGCACATCGCCACCCGCGCCCAGTTGCGCGGTCTCGGCGTGCCGTCCGGCACCATCGCGCACCGGCTGCGACCCGGCGGGCCGTGGCAGCGGGTGCTGCCCCGGGTGATCTGCCTGCAGACCGGACGGCTGACGGCGCACCAGCGGCTGCGGGCCGCCGTCGCCTACGCGGGGCCCAAGGGGCGGGCGGCGCCGCCGGGCGGGGAGGTGCTGCTCACCGGGGTGGCGGTGCTCGCCGACGCCGGGCTCCCCTCGGCCGGACACCCGGCCGACCTCACCGAGGTGGACGTGCTGATCCCCGCTCAGCGCAAGGTCGCCGACCGGGGGTTCGTGCGGATCCACCGGGCGGACGGGCCGATGCCCGGCGGCTTCGAACGCGACGACGGCCTCTGGAGCACCTCGGTGGCCCGGGCGCTGGCCGACCTCGCGCCCCGGGAGAGCGGACGGCACCGCTTCCGCGCCCTGTGCGCCGAGGCCGTCCAGCGCCGGCACTGCGAACTCGGCGAACTGCTCGACCAGTTGCTCGCCCGGCCGGACGTACGCGAGCTGCCCCGGCTGGCCGGGGTGGTGGAGGAGCTGACGGCCGGGGTGCGCTCGGTGGTCGAGGGCGAGGCCCGGGACGCGGTGCGCGGCGCCGGGCTGCCCGAACCGCTCTGGAACCCGGTGCTCTTCCTGGACGGGCGGTTCCTCGCGGTGCCCGACGCCTACTGGCCGCAGGCCTGCGTCGCGCTGGAGATCGACTCCCGGGCCTGGCACCTGCGCCCGGCCGACCACGAACGGAGCCTGACCCGCGCCAACCGGCTGACCGCCGCCGGCCTGCCGGTCGTCCGCACCACCCCCGTCCAGCTGCGCCGCGACCCGGGACCCGTGCTCCAGGAGCTGGCCGTCCTCCTCGCGACCGGCCCACACGCCCCGCACGCCCGGATCAGCTGGCGCCGGGCCCGCTGATCAGCACTCGCCGAGCACCTCGCTCGCCGTCACCAGCCACGCCCCGCCGCGTGCGCCGGCAGGACGGAGCCGTCGCCCGACTCGTTGGAGGCCAGCAGAGCGTTCCAGTAGGCGGTGTAGTCGTCACGAACGTGCGACTGGGCGGCGTTCCATGAAGGTTCTCCCTCCGGGGCTCGTCGGGCCGAGACGGTCACCACGAAGCCCCCGACGAGCAGCACCACGAACAGCACGGTGAGGACGACGGACCGGCTGGGCTTTCGCATCACCGCGCTCACCCCTGACCGAGCAGTTTCCGGGCCGCCGAGACGCGCTGCGCCGACCTCTCCTTGACCGCCTGAAGCGCGACCTCGTTCTGGCCGATGAACTGCTTCTGGTAGGCGGTCTGGACGGTGTACCAGGTGCCGAGCAGCTTCACCTGGGTCTTGCAGTTCATGTCGGCCACCGCCGTGGCCTTCTCCTGGTCCGAGACCGGGTCCGGCCATGCCGCCGAACTCGCCTGCACCGGGCTGGAGTAGTGGTAGCCGAGCCCCGCCATGCAGGACTGCCAGGCGGTGATCGCGGCCTTCACCCGGCTGTCGGTGGCGGTGCGGCCATAGGCCTTCCCCCGGAGGTCGCCGACCAGGTCTCCGGAGTTGCTCTTGATCCCCGCGTCCTGGAACTGGCGCTCGATCTCGCCCGTGCACCCGCGATCGGTCTTGGCGTCCGCGACGCCGGCGGGCGCCCTCCCCGCGCCGGTCAGCGCCTGCTGGTAGGCATCGCTCTGCTCGACCGCGCCGGCCGCCGTGGAGCCGGTGGCGCTCTGCCCGGAACCTGCGGGCCGGGGCGGCTTGTGGTAGCCAGTCTGCCGGGCAGCGGCGGCCGAGAGCAGCCCGAGGTTGTCCGGATCGATGGGACTCTGCGGCGGGGCCACGGGGACCTCACCCGGGGCGTAGTCGAAGCCCTTGGCCTTCATGCACGTCCGGGTGGCCTGACCCATCGCCCGGAAGATGACGGCGGACTCCTCGGTGCTGACCGAGTAGCCGTCCAGCGGCATCGCGACCCGGGCGCCGTCCAGCGGCTCCGCCATGATCTGCCCGATCTCCGGCTCGGGCCCGACGTCCTCGGGCCGCCCGCCCTCAGCACCAGAGCCGCACCCCGCCAGCAAGCCCGTGAGGACGACCGCCGCCACCGCGTGCACCCTGCGCACCCTCATACCCCACCTCTCCGTCATACGTTCACGCCGGCGCGCGAACCCGCCCCCGGTCCGGGGCCCCACCGGTCACGGCGGAGCCCCGGACGGCGCTTCAACCTACTGACTAGCAGCCGGTCACGGTCCCGTTCCACCACAGGTAGTCCTGCGCGCTGGAGGCCTTGCCGAACTTGCTGCCGTCCGCCAGGCAGCGCTCAAGGTGGTTCCACTTGTTGTTGCCGTTGACGCTCTGACCGAAGCCCCAGCAGTGCATGAGGGCGCTCTGGTCGGAGTAGCCCCGCATGGCACCCGAAAGCAAGGAGCATGATCGAGGACAGGTCGTCTGTAAAACGCAGTACCGCGCTCATGCACAGTCGAGGCCGGATCTCAACCGCTCCCCCGGCCGCTCACGCAACGTCACCCGCCTCGGGGGCAAAACGAACTCGAAGCGCACATTCACGCCCAGGGGTTCGATAGCGGAGCAGATCCCACAGAGCCGCTGCTCTCGGCGGCGTCACCGACGCGGGCGCGGCAGCCGGGGTCAAGCGGAGCGTTGCATCGGGGCGGTGTTGCCGCCGATGACGATCATTCGGGAACGGCTCATTCGTACACCAGTGAAATGGCTCAGCAGCGGGCGTCGATCTCCTGGAAGGTACCGTAGTGGTCGGCGGTCCAGTACTGCTCGCCGGAGTCGCCGGTGACCACGCGGCGGGCGCCGCGGTCGGCGGAGCCGGGGGTGACGACGGTGAACTCGTGGTAGTAGCCGGAGGTCTCGCGGGGGAGGCGGTTCTCGCGGTTCTCGAAGACGATGCCGTCGGAGCGGTAGGGGTAGGGGCCGCCCTTGGCGATCAGGCCGAGGGTGTCGAGGGCCTGGGCGGGCAGCTTGGTGCGGCAGACGTCGGCCATGGCCGGATCGGTCGGCACCCAGGTGGTGGCGGCGGTCGCCGCGGGCGGGGTGGCCGGGGCGGACGGCTTGGGCGCGCTGGGCTTCGGGGCCGACGGGGCCGACGAGCCGGCCGGCGCGCTGGACGAGGCGGCCCGGCCGGTGGAGGTCGCGGTGGCCTTGGGCGTGCCGTCGCCGGTGCCGTCGGACGCGACGTAGCCGACTGCCGCGGCGATCGCGCAGAGCAGCACGGCGAGGACGGTCCACAGGCGGTTCTTGCTGGTCATGGGCTCCAGCTTGACAGTCGGCGGCCCCGGGCGCGGAGAGCCACACACGTGGCCGCGGCCACATC
>NZ_BAAAKJ010000027.1:321-7768 GCF_039527695.1 Kitasatospora putterlickiae | reverse complement strand
CCGTTGTCCGTTCCCGCCCCGGCCGCCTTACGTACGCCGGTTCTCCTGCGCCGAGCTCCGGTGTACGCCCCTCCCGGATGGAGGGAACCCGGTCAGCGGTTCGTGCCGCGCCGGGGGCTCGGGATCCCCGGCGTTCAGCGCGAGTCGCTGCCCGTGGACTCGATGGCGGCGCGACCCGCCTCCAGGCGCGCCACCGGGATCCGGAAGGGGGAGCAGGAGACGTAGTCCAGCCCCACCTCGTGGAAGAAGTGGACCGAGTCCGGGTCGCCGCCGTGCTCGCCGCAGACGCCGAGCTTGAGGTCGGGGCGGGTGGCCCGGCCGGCCTCGACGGCGTGCCGGACGAGCGAGCCGACGCCGTCGCGGTCGATGGTCTCGAACGGCGAGACCCCGAAGATGCCCTTCTCCAGGTAGGCGGTGAAGAAGGAGGCCTCGACGTCGTCGCGGGAGAAGCCCCAGACCGTCTGGGTGAGGTCGTTGGTGCCGAAGGAGAAGAACTCGGCGGCCTCGGCGATCTGGCCGGCCGTGACGGCGGCGCGCGGCAGCTCGATCATGGTGCCCAGCTTGATGTCCAGCTGGACGCCGGTGGACTGGGCGACCTCGGCGAGCACGCGCTCGCACTCGTCGCGGACCAACTCCAGCTCCTGGACGGTGCCGACCAGCGGGATCATCACCTCGGGGCGCGGGTCACCGCCGGCCAGCCTGCGCTCGGCGGCGGCCTCGGCGATGGCGCGCACCTGCATGCCGAACAGGCCGGGGATGACCAGGCCGAGGCGCACGCCGCGCAGGCCGAGCATCGGGTTCTGCTCGTGCAGCTTGTGCACCGCCTGGAGCAGGCGCAGGTCGTTCTCGTTCGGGTCCTTGCGGGCCTCGGCGAGGGCGACGCGCACCGACAGCTCGGTGATGTCCGGCAGGAACTCGTGCAGCGGCGGGTCGAGCAGGCGGACGGTGACGGGCAGGCCGTCCAGCGCCTGGAAGAGCTCGACGAAGTCGCCCTTCTGCATCGGCAGCAGGGTGGAGAGCGCCTGCTCGCGGTCCTTGTCGTTGTCCGCGAGGATCAGGTGCTCGACCTCCTTGCGGCGCTCCTCACCGAGGAACATGTGCTCGGTGCGACACAGGCCGATGCCCTGGGCGCCGTAGCGGCGGGCGCGCGAGCCGTCCTCGGCGTTGTCGGCGTTGGCGCGCACGGCGAGCCGGCGGCGGACGTCTGCGTGCGACATCAGCCGGTGCACGGCCTGGACCAGACCGCCCTGGACGTCGGCGCCGGCGTGCAGGGTGCCCTCGAAGTACTCGACCACCGGGGAGGGCAGCACGGGTACCTCGCCGAGGTAGACCTTGCCGGTCGCGCCGTCGATCGAGACGACGTCGCCCTCTTCGAGGACCAGGCCGTCGGCGGTGGTCATCCGGCGGCGCTTGGTGTCGACCTCCAGCTCCTCGGCGCCGCAGACACAGGTCTTGCCCATGCCGCGGGCGACGACGGCGGCGTGCGAGGTCTTGCCGCCGCGCGAGGTGAGGATGCCCTCGGCGGCGATCATGCCGTCCAGGTCGTCCGGGTTGGTCTCGCGGCGGACCAGGATGACCTTCTCGCCGGAGCGCGACCACTTCACGGCGGTGTAGGAGTCGAAGACGATCTTGCCGATCGCGGCGCCGGGCGAGGCGGCGAGGCCCCAGGCGATCTGCTTGGACTCGGCGTTCGGGGCGAAGCGCGGGAACATCAGCTGGGAGAGCTGGCCGCCGGTGACCCGCATCAGGGCCTCGTCCAGGTCGATCAGGCCCTGGTCGACCAGCTGGACGGCGATCCGGAAGGCGGCCGCGGCGGTGCGCTTGCCGACCCGGGTCTGGAGCATCCAGAGCTTGCCGCGCTCGATGGTGAACTCGATGTCGCAGAGGTCGCGGTAGTGATTCTCGAGCGTCTGCATGATCGTCATCAGCTCGTCGTACGACTTCTTGTCGAGCTTCTCCAGCTCGGACAGCGGCAGGGTGTTGCGGATGCCGGCGACGACGTCCTCGCCCTGGGCGTTGGACAGGTAGTCGCCGTAGACGCCCTGGGTGCCGGTGGAGGGGTCGCGGGTGAAGGCGACGCCGGTGCCGGAGTCCTCGCCGAGGTTGCCGAAGACCATGGTGCAGACGTTGACCGCGGTGCCCAGGTCGTTCGGGATGCGCTCCTGGCGGCGGTAGAGCCGGGCGCGGTCGCCGTTCCAGGAGTGGAAGACGGCGTGGATGGCGAGGTCCATCTGCTCGCGCGGCTCCTGCGGGAAGGCCCGGCCGGTCTCGCGCTCGACGATGCCCTTGAACACCTCGACCAGCCGCTTCAGGTCATCGGCGCCCAGGTCGAGGTCGTTGACGGTGCCCTTGGCGTGCTTGGCCTCGTCCAGGGCCTCCTCGAACAGCTCGCCGTCGACGCCCAGCACGGTCTTGCCGAACATCTGGACCAGGCGGCGGTAGGAGTCCCAGGCGAAGCGCTCGTTGCCGGACTGCGCGGCCAGGCCGGCCACCGAGGCGTCGGAGAGGCCGATGTTCAGGACGGTGTCCATCATGCCGGGCATGGAGAACTTGGCGCCCGAACGCACCGAGACGAGCAGCGGGTCGTCGGCCTGGCCGAGCTTCTTGCCCATCTCCTGTTCGAGGGCGTCCAGGTGGGCGCTGATCTCCTCGTGCAGCGAGGTGGGCTCGCTGCCGGTCTCCAGGAAGACCTTGCAGGCCTCGGTGGTGATGGTGAACCCCGGAGGGACCGGGAGGCCCAGGTTCGTCATCTCGGCCAGGTTCGCGCCCTTACCGCCAAGAAGATCCTTGAGGTCCTTGTTTCCTTCAGTGAAGGAGTAAACAAACTTCTGCTGGGACGCCACGGGTCGGTCTCCTCGCACACGGTTGCCCTGACGCCGGAGAACATACCCATTTCGAAGGCGCTTCCGCGCCGCCAATAGGGCGTACGTCATCAGGATCGGCAAGTAACCCGCTAGATCGAATGCACTGAATGGCGTTCACCTCTGGTGGTGAAATCGTCCGGCTGACGCTAGCGAGTGTTCAAGTCTTGAAGACAGAGAAACCGGAAGATCACATGACCGGAACGCTCGGTAGTCGCTGGCGCCCCGGGTCGGCGGACCGGCTTGATTTCCTGCACCCTCAGTGCCGATCCACCGCCGATCCCCTTCGGGAAGCGATCCGCCCCCGACTTGTTCATTTCGTCCTGTCGGCCACCTCCGACCGCCAGGGTATGTGGCCAGCGTCACGAGCGCATCTCACGGTTCGAGCGTAGGCCGCCTCCGCCGGCCGTCGCCCTGCGTCCAGAAACGTGCCCGTTCCGTGACCGTCGACTGCCAAAAAGGAGCCCTCTTGGCCAGATTGGCAAAGAGGGCTGGGCCGCAGTGGCAGTCGACCTGGAGGGGTCATTTTTGCCACTACGTAGTGGTCACCCGCCAGAGGTGTCCGATTCGGCGTCTTCGCTCGGACGGGCGCAGTCATACGGATCGTCCAACCAGCCGTCCGGCAGAACGACCCGGTTGTTGCCGCTGGTCCGTCCGCGCGGGCCGTCGGCGCCGGCCGGCCAGGACTGGGACTGCTCCACCAGGGCGAGGGTTTCGGCCAGTTCGATCAGCGAGGAGGAGTTGGCCAGCTTCACCCGCAGCTCCGAGCCCACCGAGAAGCCCTTGGTGTACCAGGCGACGTGCTTGCGGAAGTCGATCACGCCACGGGCCTCGTCGCCCAGCCACTCGCCGAGCAGCTGCGCGTGCCGGACCATCGCCCGCGCCACGTCGGCGAAGGTCGGGCGGGCGTGGTCCACCTCGCCCTCGAAGATCGCCACCAGGTCCTTGAACAGCCACGGGCGGCCCAGACAGCCGCGGCCGACCACCACGCCGTCGCAGCCGGTCTCGCGCATCATCCGCACCGCGTCGTCCGCCGACCAGATGTCCCCGTTGCCGAGCACCGGGATCCCGGCCGGGACGGACTCCCGCAGCCGGGCGATCGCCGACCAGTCGGCGGTGCCGCCGTAGTGCTGGGCGGCGGTGCGGCCGTGCAGGGCGATCGCGGAGACGCCCTCCTCGGCGCCGATCCGGCCGGCGTCCAGGTAGGTGAGGTGGTCGTCGTTGATGCCCTTGCGCATCTTCATGGTGACCGGCAGGTCTCCGGCGTTGGCCACCGCCTCGCGCAGGATCTCGCGCAGCAGGTTGCGCTTGTACGGCAGCGCCGAGCCACCGCCCTTGCGGGTCACCTTGGGGACGGGGCAGCCGAAGTTGAGGTCGATGTGGTCGGCGAGGCCCTCGTCGGCGATCATCCGGGCCGCCTTGCCGACGGTCACCGGGTCCACTCCGTACAGCTGGATCGAGCGCGGCTTCTCGCTCGGGTCGAACCTGATCAGCTGCATCGTCTTGGCGTTGCGCTCCACCAGGGCCCGGGTGGTGATCATCTCGGAGACGTAGAGGCCCTTGCCGCCGCTCTGCTCCCGGCACAGGGTGCGGAACGGCGCGTTGGTGATGCCGGCCATCGGTGCCAGCACGACGGGCGGCCAGACCTGCATCGGGCCGATGGACAGCGGCGCGAACTCGGCTCCGGCGGCGGTGGCACCGTCGGCGGTGGCGGCGGTGGCGGTCGCGGTGGTCGGCTCGGTGGGTGCGGGCGGGACTGTCATGCGCGGCTGACCTCGGGGACGACGGGTGGGGGACTCTTCATTGTCCCCCACCCGGCCGAGCCGCCCGGGGCCGTCGCGCTCGCCCCGTCGCCCTCGCCCCCGTCGCCCTCGCCCCCGTCGGCGGGTCACCCGCCGGCTGGGGCGTCCTTCGCGAAGACCGACACCGAGCCGGAGCTGACCGAGACCCTGATCTTGTTCGGACTGGAGCGGTCGGCCAGCGTCGGGTCTATGCCGCCGCGGGCCAGCGGGGACGCCCCGCCGTCGAAGTCGTAGCGGGACCCACGGGGCAGGCCCAGCACCACCGACCCCGAGGTCACCCCGATGTCCACGCTGCGCGGTACCGCCGCGAAGCCCAGCTCCATCGAGCCCGAGGTCGCTGCGGCGTTCACGGTCGGGGAGGTGAGGCGGCTGCCCCGGACGGAGCCGGAGGTGGTGCGCACGGTCACCGGGCCGGACACGTCCGCCAGGGCGACCTCCCCCGAGGTGGAGAGCAGATCGATCTCCCCCGCCACCCCGACGAGGTCGACGCTGCCGCTGGACAGCCTGCCGGTCACCGCGACGCCGGGCGGCACGTCCAGCTCGATCACCGCGCCGCAGCCGAAGTCGCTGACCGGCAGCACCTGAGTGCAGCGCATCCGGACGTCGAGCCGGTCCTGGTCGAAGAGCGCCGAGACCACCGGCATCCGGACCATCCAGTTCAGGTACTGGCGGACCACCACCTCACCCGCCCGCCCCGGCCTGATCCGGACGGCGGCGTTGGCGGTGTCCAGCCTGACCGTGGTCACCGCGACCGGGTAGGAGGCCTCCGAGCGGGTGCGCTGCTGCACCGCCACCGCCCAGGTCTGCACGGCGCCGACGACCAGCGCCACCGCGAGCGCGAGCGTGCCGAACACCCGCCAGGCCCGGTGACCGCGACGGCCCTCCGGTGTCCGCTGCTCCGCGCCGGCCGCCGTCCCGCTCCCCGTCGTCGTGCTCGCCGTCGTCGCGCTCCCCCTGCTCGCCGTCATCGTCAGCCCACGTCCAGGAAGCGCAGCACCGCCAGCACCCGCCGGTGGCTCTCGTCGGCGGGCGGCAGGTCGAGCTTGGCGAAGATCGAGTTAATGTGCTTGGCCACCGCGCTGTCGCTGACCACCAGGGCGCCGGCGATCGCGGCGTTCGACCGGCCCTCCGCCATCAGCGCGAGCACGTCCCGCTCGCGCGGGGTCAGCCGCTCCAGCGGGTCGCGGTGGCGGCGCACCAGCAGCTGGGCGACCACCTCCGGGTCCAGCGCGGTGCCGCCTTCGGCGACCCGCTGCAGCGCGTCCACGAAGTCGTCGACATTGGCCACCCGCTGCTTGAGCAGATAGCCGACCCCGCTGGTGTTGCTGCTCAGCAGGTCCGCGGCGTAGCGCTCCTCCACGAACTGGGAGAGCAGCAGCACCGCCACCTCCGGCCACTGCCGGCGGATCACCAGCGCGGCCCGCACGCCCTCGTCCGTGAAGCCTGGGGGCATCCGGACGTCCGCCACCACCACCCGCGGGCGGTGGTCGCGCACCGCGGCGAGCAGTTCCTCGGCGTCCCCGACGGCGGCGGCCACCTCGTAGCCCACCGCCTCCAGGACTTTCACCAGGCCGACCCTGAGCAGGACCGAGTCCTCGGCGATCACAGCACGCACGGCAACTCCACGGTGATGGTGGTCGGGCCCCCGACGGGGCTGAGCACGGACAGGGACCCGTCGACCGAGGCGGTGCGCTGGCGCAGGCCGGTCAGGCCGGAGCCGCGGGAGGCGTCCGCCCCGCCCACGCCGTCGTCGCTGACGACCAGGCGCAGCCGGCCGCCGGCCGTACGCACCGAGACGTCCGCCCGGGAGGCCCGGGCGTGCTTGGCGACGTTGGTCAGCGCCTCGGAGACGGTGAAGTAGGCGACCGCCTCGACGGTCGGCGCTATCCGCTCGGCCAGCTCGACGTCCAGCCGGACCGGCAGCGGGGCGCGGGCCGCGATGCCGGAGAGCGCCGCGTCCAGGCCGCGGTCCTCCAGCACGGCCGGGTGCAGGCCGCGGACCAGGTCGCGCAGTTCGTCGATGGCCGCCTGCGCCTCCTCGTGCGCCTCGACGATCACCTGCATCGCGGGGGGCGGGACGTCCTTGAGGGTGCGGCGGGCCAGGCCGAGGTTCATGGCGAGCGAGGTGAGCCGCTGCTGGGCACCGTCGTGCAGGTCGCGCTCGATCCGGCGGCGCTCGGCGTCGACCGCGTCGACCAGGCCGGCCCGGCTCTCGACCACCTCCTCGATCCGGTGCTCCAGCTGGGCGGTGCGGCCCGGGCCGAGCATCCGGACCGCGGCCGCCTCGTCCAGCCGGGCCAGCAGGCGGGCCACCGTGGGCAGCACCGCGAGCAACAGCAGCCCGCCGACGGTGAGCGGGATGTCCAGCTTGGGCCACTGGTAGCGGACCGGTGAGGTGGGCGGCATCAGCCAGGACCAGCCGAAGACCGTCGAGGCCGTCAGGCCCGCGCCCCACCCGTACACCACGGCCAGCGAGCAGGCCGCGACCAGCGGGCCGACCACCAGGTGGTACCAGACCTGGCGCCAGCTGACGCCGGTGCGCAGCGCGGTGAGCAGGCCGGCGGGCGTTCCGGTCGAGCGCAGCAGCGGTGGGACCTCCACCCCGCGCAGCGCGCGCAGCCGACCGCGCTGGGCGGCGGTGAGCGGGCGGACGGAGAGCAGGATCGCGCCCAGGACGACCAGTGTCAGCATCGGGGCGAGGAGGATCAGCCAGGCGGGCAGGGAGAGCGGGATCCCGGCGGCGAGGAAACGGGTGTCCCGCCAGGCCGCCGCCGCCCGCGCCGG
>NZ_BAAAKJ010000027.1:0-278 GCF_039527695.1 Kitasatospora putterlickiae | reverse complement strand
CCCACGCGGGCCGGACGGCGCTCCTGGCGGGCGCTCGGGGCGGCGTCGTGGAGGGCATGACGGACAGCCTAGAGCGAAGTGATCAAGCGTCACCATGCAGGAGGCTGCCCAGAAATGGTGAAGCCAGGTACACCCCTGATTCGGATCGGCGCACTACCGACAAGGCGACCCGCGACGGCGAACCTTGACGGCATGACGAGCACCGCTTCACACTCCGCCATCCCGCCGCACGCGCATCCGGCCCACCGCGCCGGGCCGGCCGCGT
This sequence comes from Kitasatospora putterlickiae, assembly GCF_039527695.1. Lineage (NCBI taxonomy): Bacteria > Bacillati > Actinomycetota > Actinomycetes > Kitasatosporales > Streptomycetaceae > Kitasatospora > Kitasatospora putterlickiae. The sequence continues at coordinate 13 of NZ_BAAAKJ010000027.1, read as the reverse complement.
CCGCCACCTCCCC
>NZ_BAAAKJ010000026.1:19151-21227 GCF_039527695.1 Kitasatospora putterlickiae | reverse complement strand
CGGGGCGGAGGCGGCGGACTCCGGAGCGGCCGGCTCCGGCGAGGCGGGCCCCTCGCCGCCGGCCCAGGCCGGATCCACGGCGGCCGACGGGTCCAGCGGGTCCGGACGCACCGTGAACGGCCCCGGATCGGCCCGGCGGCGGCCGGTGTCGCCGCAGGCGGTGAGCAGGCCACCGACGGCGGTGAGGGCGGCCAGCTTGACGGAGGTGCGCAGGACGGTGCGCCGGTCGGCAGTCATCGGCAGCCAGCATAGAGACGGCGCCACCCGGCGGCGACCGCCGGCCGCCGGCGCCCCGATCGCCCCGCGAACCGTGCTTGACGTGCACACACAGCATGGTTCGGATGCTGCGGAAACCTGAACTACCGCTGTTTCCAAGGCGACTCGTCGGCTACGATCACGGCGCACCGTGCGGTGGGGGCCGCAGCCGGCCGACCGCCGGTCGCGGGGCAGGGGAACAGGAGACGTCCGGCGGAACACACCCCGGACATCGCGGACACCACGACACCGTGGACACCAGGGGGCGGCAGATGAGCGAGGACAGGACGGCGGCGCGAGGCGTCACCGGAACCGATTGGGAGTGGGCGCGCGCCGACGACTGGCGGCCCCCGACCGAACTCGACACCGGGGTCCCGCACACGGCCCGGATGTACGACTACTACCTCGGCGGCAAGGACAACTTCGAAGCCGACCGCAAGGCCGCCGAGGCCGCCATCGCCGCCTACCCGGCGCTGCCGCTGCTGGCCCGAACCAACCGCGAATTCCTCGGCCGCGCCGTCGAGTTCGCGGCCGGCCGGGGCATCCGGCAGTTCCTCGACATCGGCACCGGCATCCCCGCCATCGGCTCCACCAGCGAGGTCGCCCGCAGGGTCGCCCCGGACGCCCGGGTCGTCTACGTCGACAACGACCCGATCGTGGCCACCCACGCGCGCGCCCTGCTGGCCGGCCACCCGGCCGGCCACACCTCGGTCATCGAGGCGGACCTGCGCGAGCCCGGGGCGATCCTCGCCCACCCGGCGCTGCGCTCCGCCATCGACCTCGGCGAACCCGTCGCCCTGATGCTGGTCGCCGTCCTGCACTTCATCCGCGACGAGGACGGCGCCGAGCGGATCGTGCGCACCCTGCGCGACGCGCTCGCCCCCGGCAGCGCGCTGATCCTCTCGCACGGCAGCCCCGACTTCGCCTCCCGGGAGGCCTCCGCCGAGGGCACCCGGGTCTACCGCAGCGCCAGCGCCCCGCTGGTGCTGCGCCCGCGCGCGGCCGTCGAACCCTTCTTCGGCGACTTCGAGTTCGCCGGCCCCGGCCTCGTCCAGCTCCCGCTCTGGCGCCCCGACGCCGGCCACGTCCCCACCACCGACCTGCCCGAGGGCTGGCAGGACGTCTCCGCCTACGGCGGCGTCGCCTTCAAACCCGCGTGACCGACCCCATCCCCCCACTGCCCACACCCGCCGCCGTCCTGCTCGCCGGGACGGCGGCGGGAAAAAACCGGGCGACGGCCGGGGTGGGGCGGTGTTAGCTTGCCGGATATGCGAGCCCTGAACGAGACCGAGATCCGCGCGTCCTTCGTCAACTGCTCCAAGGGTGAGGCCCGTCGGCTCAGTCTGCCCCGCGGGCTGGCCGAACTGCCCTGGGAGGAGCTTGACTTCCTGGGCTGGCGGGACCAGGGGGCGCCGGACCGCGCCTACCTGGTCGCCGAGCACCGGGGCGCGCTGGTCGGCGTCACCCTGCGGGTGCCCTCGTTCCGGCGGAGCCTGACCAAGACCAACGTCTGCTCGCTGTGCGTCACCGCGCACGCGGGTTCCGGCGTCGCGCTGCTCACGGCCCGGCGGGCCGGTGCGGCGGGGCGGGAGGGCAACACCGTCGGCACCTACATCTGCGCCGACCTCGCCTGCTCGCTCTACGTGCGCGGGCGCAAGAAGTCCGCCTCGGTGACCAGGCCCAACGAGTCGCTCCCGGTGGAGGAGCAGGTCGCCCGCACACTGGCGAACCTGGACGCCTTCCTCACCGAGGTCCGCACCGACATCCTCGCCGCCTGAGCGACGGCGGCCGACGACGGCCGACGACGGCCGACGACGGGGG
>NZ_BAAAKJ010000026.1:8584-19136 GCF_039527695.1 Kitasatospora putterlickiae | reverse complement strand
GACGTACGGCGTCGCCGGGCCCGCCCGCGGTGCGGTCAGACCCAGATGGAGAGGCGGGCCGTGTACGGCGGGAAGTCGAGGACGTCGCAGAAGTACGAGGACGCCTCGCCCCGGGCCACCAGGGCCTTGCCCGCGGCGTGGCAGGCGTCACCGCTCGCGTAGACGCCGACGTAGACGTAGCCGGTCGTCTTGGCCGTGGACGCCTGGGCCGCCGGGGCGGCGATCAGGCCGCCGGCCCCCGCCAGCAGTCCAGCCAGGGCCATGGTGGAAACCGCCTTGCGCAATGCCATGCCGGTGCTTCCTTCCTCGGACGCGAGCGCCGGACTGCCCGCCCGGCGCTTCGGGGAAGAGCTTCCGGCGGGCGACCGCCCGGAGACAATGGTCAAGACCAATTCGGCAGGAAGCTGCCGAGGCCCCCGGGACCACGGGGACGGGCGCTACGGCCGCCGCAGCTGCTCCATCTCCCGGCGGTCACGCTTGGTCGGCCGCCCGGCGCCCCGGTCGCGCACGCCCGGCGCGGCGACGAACTCGCGCGCCGGACGCGGCGGGCTGTTGTCCACCAGGCACGCCGCCGCGACCTCCGCGCCGACCCGCTTGCGGATCAGCTTCGTCACCACGACGACCCGCTCCCAGCCCTCGACGCGCACCCGGACCTCGTCGCCCGGCTTCAGCGCCTGCGCGGGCTTGGCCCGCTCGCCGTTGACCCGCACGTGCCCGGCCTTGCACGCCGCCGCCGCGGCCGACCGCGTCTTGGCCAGCCGCACCGACCAGATCCAGCTGTCGACCCGGACGCTTCCCTCGTCTTCGACCATCCTCCGAGCTTAGATCCATTTTCAGCGACGGCCGGGCGCCTCCTGGACCGCCCAGCCGTTGCCGTCCGGATCGCTGAAGAAGACGAAGGAGTTCCACAGCCCGCCCCGGCCGTCCACCCGGTCGCCGTCCTCGAAGTGCTGCACCGGGCTCACCTGCACGCCCCGCGCCATCAGCTCCGCGTGCGCCCGGTCGATGTCCGGCACCACCAGTTGCAGCCCCTTCAGCGAGCCGGCCGGCGCTTCCGTCAGCCCGGTCCCCACCACGATCGAGCAACTGGAGCCGGGCGGCGTCAGCTGCACCACCCGCACCCCGTCCCGGATCCGGCTGTCGTGGTCGACGGTGAAACCGGCCTGTTCCTCGTAGAAGAGCTTCGCCCGGTCGACGTCCGCCACCGGGACCACCACCACCTCAAGCTTCCAGTCCATGGCCTGCCCCTTCCGTCGGGCCCTCCCAGTATCGGCCGCCGCCCCGGTCCGCGCGCGGGCGCCGGTCGGCTAGCCTGGGCGGCGATGAACCACCTCGCCACGCCCGCCGCCGCGCCCCCGCTCCCGACCCCGTGGGGCCCCCTCGACCTCACCCGGTACCCGCGGGACCCGCGCGAGCGGCTGCGCGCCTGGGACGCCGCCGACGAGTACCTGCTGCGGCACCTGGCCGGCGAGAGCGACTCCGCCGAGGGCCGGGCCACCGCCCTGGCAGGCCGCGCCGTCACCGTCCTCGGCGACCGCTGGGGAGCCCTGGCCGCCGCGCTCGCCACCGCCCCCGCCGAGCAGGCCCCGGCGCGGATCACCCAGATCAGCGACTCGCACCTCGCCCAGCGCGCCACCGAGGCCAACCTCGCCCTGGCCGGCGCCGCCCCCGCCGCCGCCCGCCTGCTCACCACCCGCGACACCCCGCCCGAGCGGACCGACGTCCTGCTGGTGCGCGTCCCCAAGAGCCTCGCCCTGCTGGAGGACCAGCTGCACCGGCTCGCCCCGTCCCTCCACCCGGACACCGTGGTCCTCGGCACCGGCATGACCACCGAGATCCACACCTCCACGCTCGACCTCTTCGAGCGGATCCTCGGCCCCACCCGCACCACGCTCGCCGTCCGCAAGGCCCGGCTGATCCGCTGCACCCCGGACCGGACGCTCGACCCCGGCCCCAACCCCTGGCCGCACCGCTACGCCCTGCCCGGCGACATCGGTCCCGTCTCCGGCCGCACCGTGGTCAACCACGCCGGCACCTTCTGCGCCGACCGCCTGGACATCGGCACCCGCTTCCTCCTCGCCCACCTGCCCACCGCCGCCCCCGGCGCCCGCGTCGTCGACCTCGGCTGCGGCAACGGCGTGGTCGGCACCGCCGCGGCCCTCGCGGCCCCCGGCGCCGAGCTGGTCTTCGTCGACGAGTCCCACCAGGCCGTCGCCTCCGCGGAGGAGACCTTCCGCGCCAACCTCGGCCCCGAGGCCCGCGCCGAGTTCCTCACCGCCGACGCGCTGGGCGACGCGCCGGTCCCGGCCGACTCGGTGGACCTGGTCCTGAACAACCCGCCGTTCCACTCCCACCAGGCCACCACCGACGCCACCGCCTGGCGGATGTTCACCGGCGCCCGCCGCGCGCTGCGCCCCGGCGGCGAACTGTGGGTGGTCGGCAACCGCCACCTCGGCTACCACGTCAAGCTCCGCCGGCTGTTCGGCAACTGCCGGACGGTCGCGGGCAATCCGAAGTTCGTGGTGCTCAAGGCCGTCAAGCGCTGAGCGCCCGGGCGCGGCCCGGCCCCGGCGCGGGTTCTCCGCATACTCCTTGCATGAATGTTCCGTGCTGCGTATATTCATGCCACGACGAAGGAGGAACGCCATGGCATTGCGAGTCGCCGTCGCCGGCGCGAGCGGGTACGCGGGCGGTGAGGTGCTGCGCCTGCTGCTCGGCCACCCCGAGGTGGAGATCGGGGCGCTGACCGGCGGCTCGAACGCGGGCACCCGGCTGGGACTGCTCCAGCCGCACCTGCTGCCGCTGGCCGACCGGGTCCTGGAGCCGACCAGCCCCGAGGTGCTGGCCGATCACGACGTGGTGTTCCTGGCGCTGCCGCACGGCCAGTCCGCCGCCGTCGCCGAGGCGCTCGGCGAGAACGTGCTGGTCGTCGACTGCGGCGCCGACTTCCGGCTCAAGGCCGCCGCCGACTGGGAGCAGTTCTACGGCTCCGCGCACGCCGGCACCTGGCCCTACGGCCTGCCCGAGCTGCCCGGCCACCGCGCCGCGCTCAAGGGGTCCAACCGGATCGCCGTCCCCGGCTGCTACCCGACGGCCGTCTCGCTCGCCCTGTTCCCCGCCTACGCGGCGGGCCTGGCCGAGCCCGAGGCCGTGGTCGTCGCCGCCTCCGGCACCTCCGGCGCGGGCAAGGCCGCCAAGACCCACCTGCTGGGCAGCGAGGTGATGGGCAGCGTCAGCGCCTACGGCGTCGGCGGCGTCCACCGGCACACCCCGGAGATGTCCCAGAACCTCACCCCGCTCGCGGGCGAGCCGGTCACCGTCTCCTTCACCCCCACCCTGGTCCCGATGCCGCGCGGCATCCTCGCCACCTGCTCCGCCAAGGCGAAGCCCGGGGTCGGCGCCGGGGAGCTGCGCGCCGCCTACGCCGAGGCGTACGCCGACGAGCCGTTCGTGCGCCTGCTGCCCGAGGGGCAGTGGCCGCAGACCAGCAGCGTCTACGGCTCCAACGCCGCCCTGGTGCAGGTCGCCCTGGACGCGGCCGCCGGGCGGATCGTGGCGATCAGCGCGATCGACAACCTGGTCAAGGGCACCGCCGGCGGCGCGGTGCAGAGCATGAACATCGCCCTCGGCCTGCCCGAGGAACTGGGCCTTCCCGTGAACGGAGTCGCACCGTGACCGACCACCAGAACGTCGGCGTCACCGCCGCCCAGGGCTTCCGGGCCGCCGGCGTCACCGCCGGCATCAAGGCCTCCGGCACCCCGGACCTCGCGCTCGTCGTCAACGACGGGCCCACGCTCGCCGCCGCCGGCGTCTTCACCTCCAACCGGGTCAAGGCCGCCCCCGTCCTCTGGTCCGAGCAGGTCCTCAAGGGCGGCACCGTCTCCGCCGTGGTCCTCAACTCCGGCGGCGCCAACGCCTGCACCGGCCCGCTCGGCTTCCAGGACACCCACGCCACCGCCGAGAAGGTCGCCGAGGAACTGAAGCTCAACGCCGGCGAGGTCGCCGTCGCCTCCACCGGCCTGATCGGCGTGCGGCTGCCGATGGACATCCTGCTGCCCGGCGTCGCCACCGCCGCCGCCGCGCTCAGCGCCACCGGCGGCGAGCGGGCCGCGATCGCCATCAAGACCACCGACACCGTCCACAAGACCGCCCAGGTCACCAGCCCGGCCGGCTGGACGGTCGGCGGCATGGCCAAGGGCGCCGGCATGCTCGCCCCCGGCCTGGCCACCATGCTGGTGGTGCTCACCACCGACGCCGAGGCGGACGCCGCCGCGCTGGACGCCGCGCTGCGCGGCGCCACCCGCACCACCTTCGACCGGATCGACTCCGACGGCTGCATGTCCACCAACGACACCGTGCTGCTGCTCGCCTCCGGCGCCACCGGCACCGTCCCGGACCGGGCCGAGTTCGACGAGGCCGTGCGCACCGTCTGCGCCGACCTCGCCCGCCAGCTGATCGGCGACGCCGAGGGCGCGAGCAAGGACATCCGGATCGACGTCACCGGCGCCGCCACCGAGCAGGAGGCCGTCGACGTCGCCCGGGTGATCGGCCGCAACAACCTCCTCAAGTGCGCCATCCACGGCGAGGACCCCAACTGGGGCCGGGTGCTCGCCGCGATCGGCACCACCGACGCGGCCTTCGACCCCGACCGCCTGGACGTCGCCATCAACGGCGTCTGGGTCTGCCGCGACGGCAGCGTGGGGGAGGACCGCGACCTCGTCGACATGACCGGCCGCGAGGTCGTCATCACCGCGAACCTGAACGCCGGCGGCGCCGAGGCCACCCTGTGGACCAACGACCTCACCGCCGACTACGTGCACGAGAACAGCGCCTACTCCACCTGACAGCCGCCACCAGAGCCGGGGAATCAGAACAGTGCAGATCGCACCCAAGGGCGAACAGGCCCGCAACAACACCGCGTTGCCCAAGGCCATGACGCTCATCGAGGCCCTGCCGTGGCTGGAGCGCTTCCACGGCAAGACCGTCGTGATCAAGTTCGGCGGCAACGCCATGGTCGACGACGAGCTCAAGGCCGCCTTCGCCCAGGACGTCGTCTTCCTGCGCTTCGCCGGCCTGCACCCCGTCGTCGTGCACGGCGGCGGCCCGCAGATCAGCGCCCAGCTGGAGAAGCTCGGTCTGGAGTCCTCGTTCACCAACGGCCTGCGGGTCACCACCCCGGAGACCATGGACGTGGTCCGGATGGTGCTCGCCGGCCAGGTGCAGCGCGAACTCGTCGGCCTGCTCAACCGGCACGGGCCGTTCGCCGTCGGCCTGACCGGCGAGGACGCCCACACCATGACCGCCGTCAAGCGCTACGCCGTGGTCGACGGCGAGCAGGTCGACATCGGCCTGGTCGGCGACATCGTCAAGATCGAGGCCGGCGCGGTCAAGGCGCTGATCTCCGACGGCCGCATCCCGGTGGTCTCCTCGATCGCCCGCGGCGCCGACGGCCACGTCTACAACATCAACGCCGACACCGCCGCCGCGGCCCTCGCCGTCGCGCTCGGCGCCGAGATGCTCGTCGTCCTCACCGATGTCGAGGGCCTCTACAAGGACTGGCCGAAGTCCGACGACGTGATCAGCCAGCTCAACGCCTCCGAGCTGGACGAGCTGCTGCCGGGCCTGGCCAGCGGCATGCTGCCCAAGATGGAGGGCTGCCTGCGCGCCGTGCGCTCCGGCGTCGGCACCGCCCGCGTGCTGGACGGCCGGGTGCCGCACAGCCTGCTGCTGGAGATCTTCACCGACGAGGGCATCGGCACGATGGTCGTGCCCGACGACGAACCGACCGTGACCGGGGGACTCGCATGACTTCCAACGCCCAGCTCACCGAGCGGTGGCAGCACTCCTTCACCGACAACTACGGCACCCCGCGGATCCCGCTGGTCCGCGGCGAGGGCAGCAGGCTCTGGGACGCCGACGGCAAGGAGTACACCGACCTGCTCGGCGGCATCGCCGTCAACGCCCTCGGCACCGCCCACCCGGCCGTCGTCGAGGCCGTCAGCCGGCAGATCGCCACCCTCGGCCACGTCTCCAACCTCTTCATCGCCGAGCCCACCGTCACCCTCGCCGAGCGGCTGCTGCGCCTGGACGGCCGCCCCGGCCGGGTGTTCTTCTGCAACTCCGGCGCCGAGGCCAACGAGGCCGCCTTCAAGATCAGCCGCCGCACCGGGCGCACCCACCTGGTCGCGCTGCGGGGCGGCTTCCACGGCCGCACCATGGGCGCCCTCGCGCTCACCGGCCAGCCCGCCAAGCAGGACCCGTTCCGCCCGCTGCCCGGCGACGTCACGCACGTCCCGTTCGGCGACGTGGAGGCGCTGCGCGCGGCCGTCACCACGGAGACCGCCGCCGTCTTCCTAGAGCCGATCCAGGGCGAGAACGGGGCGATCCCACTGCCCGACGGCTACCTGGCCGCCGCCCGCGAGATCACCCGCGCCACCGGCACCCTGCTGGTCCTGGACGAGATCCAGACCGGCGTCGGCCGCACCGGCCACTGGTTCGCCCACCAGGCCTTCGAGGGCGTCGAGCCGGACGTCGTCACGCTCGCCAAGGCGCTCGGCGGCGGCCTGCCGATGGGCGCGGTGCTGGCCTTCGGCGAGGCGGCCGAACTGCTCACCCCGGGCCAGCACGGCACCACCTTCGGCGGCAACCCGGTGGCCGCGGCGGCCGGCCTCGCGGTGCTCGACACCATCGAGTCCGAGGGCCTGCTGGAGCACGCCCGCAAGATCGGCGAGCGGCTGCGGCACGGCGTCGAGGCGCTCGGCGACCCGCTGGTCTCGCACGTGCGCGGGGCCGGGATGCTGCTGGGCATCGTGCTCACCGAGCCGGTGTCGGCGCGGGTGCAGGCGGGCCTGCAGGAGGCCGGCTTCCTGGTGAACGCCGCAGTGCCGGACGCCGTGCGCCTCGCCCCGCCGCTGGTGCTCACCGAGCAGGAGGCGGACGCCTTCCTCGCGGCGCTGCCCGCCGTCCTGCGGACGGTCCGTGAGGGCGCCCCGGACGAGGCGAACCGCGGGTAGTCCGGGAGAATAATGACATGACCGTACCCAACTCCGGGCAGCCCGCCGCCGGCCCGTCGCCGCAGGTCCCGCAGACCCGCACCGCGCGTCACCGGCGGATCGTGGACCTGCTCACCCGCCAGCCCGTGCGCTCGCAGAGCCAGCTCGCCAAGCTGCTCGCCGACGACGGACTCGTGGTCACCCAGGCCACCCTCTCCCGGGACCTGGACGAGCTGGGCGCGGTGAAGATCCGCAACCGGGACGGCGCGCTCATCTACGCCGTCCCGGCCGAGGGCGGCGACCGCACCCCGCGCGCGCCGATGGGGGAGTCCGCCACCGAGGGCCGGATGGCCCGGCTGGCCGGCGAGCTCATGGTCTCCGCGACCGCCTCCGGCAACCTGGTCGTGCTGCGCACCCCGCCGGGCGCGGCGCAGTTCCTCGCCTCGGCGATCGACCAGGCGGAGGTGTTCGAGATCATCGGCACCATCGCCGGCGACGACACCGTGCTGCTGATCAGCCGCGACCCCTTCGGCGGCCAGGCGCTCGCCGACCACCTGATGCAACTCGCCCAGGCGAAGACGCAGTAGGGGCGCACCAGCCCTCGTCCCGTCCGCCTGTGGGCCCGGTTCCGACCGGGCCCACAGGTGTATCCGGAACCCGCTCGCCGACGGCGTTTTGAATTTCATACGGAGTAGTGCATACTTATGCCTATCGCCGTAAGCCTGTTCGCACAGTTGTGAAGGAGAAAGCCGTGACCGAGCGCGTCGTACTCGCCTACTCGGGCGGTCTGGACACGTCCGTCTGCATCGGCTGGATCGCCGAGGAGACGGGCGCCGAGGTCATCGCCGTCGCCGTCGACGTCGGCCAGGGCGGCGAGGACCTGGACGTCATCCGCCAGCGGGCGCTGGACTGCGGTGCCGTCGAGGCCGAGGTCGCCGACGCCCGCGACGAGTTCGCCGACGAGTACTGCCTGCCGGCGCTCAAGGCCAACGCCCTCTACCAGGGCGAGTACCCGCTGGTGTCCGCCCTCTCCCGGCCGGTCATCGTCAAGCACCTGGTCGCCGCCGCGCAGAAGCACGGCGCCACCACCGTCGCCCACGGCTGCACCGGCAAGGGCAACGACCAGGTCCGCTTCGAGGTCGGCATCAACTCCCTCGCCCCGGGCCTCAAGTGCATCGCCCCGGTCCGCGACTACGCGATGACCCGGGACAAGGCCATCGCCTTCGCCGAGGCCAAGGGCCTGCCGATCGCCACCACCAAGAAGTCCCCGTACTCGATCGACCAGAACGTCTTCGGACGGGCCGTCGAGACCGGCTTCCTGGAGGACATCTGGAACGCCCCGATCGAGGACGTCTACGAGTACACCCAGAACCCGGCCACCCCCCGCGAGGCCGACGAGGTGGTCATCACCTTCGAGGCCGGTGTGCCGGTCGCCGTCGACGGCCGCAAGGTCACCGTCCTGCAGGCCATCGAGGAGCTCAACAAGCGGGCCGGCGCCCAGGGCGTGGGCCGCCTCGACATGGTCGAGGACCGGCTCGTCGGCATCAAGTCCCGGGAGATCTACGAGGCCCCCGGCGCGATCGCCCTCATCACCGCCCACCAGGCGCTGGAGAACGTCACCGTCGAGCGCGAACTCGCCCGCTACAAGCGGCAGGTGGAGCAGCGCTGGGCCGAGCTGGTCTACGACGGCCTGTGGTTCTCCCCGCTCAAGCGCGCCCTGGACGGCTTCGTCAACGAGGCCAACCAGCACGTCTCCGGCGACATCCGGATGGTCCTGCACGGCGGCCGGGCCGTCGTCAACGGCCGCAAGTCCGAGCAGTCGCTGTACGACTTCAACCTCGCCACCTACGACACCGGCGACACCTTCGACCAGTCGATGTCCAAGGGCTTCATCGAGATCTTCGGCCTCTCCTCGAAGATCGCCGCCCGGCGCGACCTGGGCTGAGCCCGCCCGTGGCCCCGGCCGCACCAGGCCGGGGCCGCCCCCTCCCCCTCCCGCACGTCAGTTTCAGTAAGGAGCCAGTGATGTCCGCCGACCAGACCGCCTCCGGTGGCGACGTCCGCCTCTGGGGTGCCCGCTTCGCCGACGGCCCGTCCGAGGCCCTGGCCAGGCTCTCCGCCTCGGTGCACTTCGACTGGCGCCTCGCCCCCTACGACATCGCCGGCTCCAAGGCCCACGCCCGCGTCCTGCACAAGGCCGGCCTGCTCGACGACGGCGAACTCGCCGCGATGCTCGACGGACTCGACCGGCTGCTCACCGACGTCGAGGCCGGCACCTTCACCGGCACCATCGCCGACGAGGACGTCCACACCGCCCTGGAGCGCGGCCTGCTGGAGCGCCTCGGCCCCGACCTCGGCGGCAAGCTGCGGGCCGGCCGCTCCCGCAACGACCAGATCGCCACCCTCTTCCGGATGTACCTGCGGGACCACGCGAAGACCATCGGCGGCCTGCTGCTCGACCTCCAGCACGCCCTGGTCGGCCTCGCCGAGGCCCACCCGGACACCGCGATGCCGGGCCGCACCCACCTCCAGCACGCCCAGCCCGTGCTCTTCGCCCACCACGTCCTCGCGCACGTGCAGGCCCTCGGCCGCGACGCCGAGCGGCTGCGCCAGTGGGACGCCCGCACCGCCGTCAGCCCCTACGGCTCCGGGGCGCTGGCCGGCTCCTCGCTCGGCCTCGACCCGCAGGCCGTCGCCGCCGACCTCGGCTTCGAGGGCGGCTCCGTCGGCAACTCCATCGACGGCACCGCCTCGCGCGACTTCGTCGCCGAATTCGCCTTCGTCACCGCGATGATCGGGATCAACCTCTCCCGGATCGCGGAGGAGGTGATCATCTGGAACACCAAGGAGTTCGGCTTCATCACGCTGCACGACGCCTTCTCCACCGGCTCGTCGATCATGCCGCAGAAGAAGAACCCCGACATCGCCGAACTCGCCCGCGGCAAGTCCGGCCGGCTCATCGGCAACCTCACCGGCCTGCTCGCCACCCTCAAGGCCCTCCCGCTCGCCTACAACCGCGACCTCCAGGAGGACAAGGAGCCGGTCTTCGACTCCTGCGACACCCTTGAGGTCCTGCTGCCCGCCTTCACCGGCATGATGGCGACGCTCACCGTCCACCGCGAGCGGCTCGAAGAGCTCGCCCCGGCCGGCTTCTCGCTCGCCACCGACATCGCCGAGTGGCTCGTCAAGCAGGGCGTGCCGTTCCGGGTCGCCCACGAGGTCGCCGGCGCCTGCGTCAAGGAGTGCGAGGCCCGGGGCATCGAGCTCGCCGACCTGACGGACGCGCAGTTCGCCGACATCTCCGAGCACCTCACCCCCGAGGTGCGCACCGTGCTCAGCGTGCACGGCGCGATCGCCGCCCGCAACGGCCGCGGCGGCACCGCCCCCAGCGCCGTCGCCACGCAGCTCACCGAGGTCAAGGCCGACCTCGCCGCCCAGCAGGAGTGGGTGACCGGCTGACACCGGCCGGTCACCCGGGGGAGGGGCGCGGCGGACGAACCGCCGCGCCCCGCCCGCGCGTCCCCCACGGCGAACGGCCCCTCCGTACACCGCCGGTCCCG
>NZ_BAAAKJ010000026.1:6863-8510 GCF_039527695.1 Kitasatospora putterlickiae | reverse complement strand
CGGGCGCCCCCGTCGGGTCAAGCACGGCATGCGCACCGACCTTCCGTCCCACCCCTCCGCCGAGGACGAGGTCCTCGCCGGACTGCGCCGCCGCCTCGTCCGCGAGGCCGTCGCCGCCCTGCCCGGACGCTGCCCGCGGCTCGTCGCCGCCCTCGCCGAGGACCCGCCGCCCAGTTACCGCGAGCTCGCCGACCGCCTCGGGATGCCGCGCGGCTCCATCGGCCCCACCCGCGCCCGCTGCCTCGCCTGCCTGCGCGTCCGGCTGCACGCCGAGTGGTACGCCTGACCCACCCCGCGCCCCGTTCACCCCGATGGACGTGACGCTCGACACGTCCGCCCCCGCGGCACCGCGACCGCCGGGCGTGACCCTCGCCACGTCCGGCGGCCATCAGGTTGAGGGCAGCTGACACGGGGGTAAGGCGCTGGCGAACGCCGCTCTTGACGGTGACGCGTCCGCCCCGATACTGACCGAGAGCGCGCCGCCGCCGACACGGCCCCACCAGGGCCGTGCGGGCCGGTACGTTCGTGCGCCACCCCGGTCTGGGCGGATCCCCGGCCGGGACAACACCTCCGGCAGGAACCGGTGTGACACCCTCACGTTCACGCGCCGGCACAAGGATGGGGAGGCCCCCGCACATGGGCATGAGCGTCATCATTTCGACCGCCGACACGAACGACGCGGAGCAGATCCTCAAGCTCCAGTACCTCGGCTACCAGAGCGAGGCCGAACTCTACGGGGACTGGGCGATCGAGCCGCTGACCCAGACCCTGGAGAGCCTGCGCGCCGAACTGACCGAGCAGCACGTCCTGGTCGCCCGCCTCGGCGAGGAGATCGTCGGCACCGTCCGCGGCCGGCTCGGCCCCGACGGCGTCGGCCGGATAGGGCGCCTGGTCGTGCACCCCCGGATGCAGCGCCACGGCCTCGGCGGCCGCCTGCTGGAAGCCCTCGAAGAGCGCCTCGCCGAGGACGGCGCGGTGACCTCCTACCAGCTCTTCACCGGCCACCGCAGCCTCGGCAACCTGCGCCTCTACGCCCGCCGGGGCTACCGGCAGACCGCCGTCGAACAGGTCAGCGGCCGGGTCACCCTGGTGCACCTGGAGAAGCCCGCCGCGGCCGCGCTCGCCGCCACCGCCTGAACGCCCCGACCGGCCCGGTCCTCGTCGGCGCCGCCACCATCCGGACCCCCGGTGGCGGCGCCGAGCCGCGTCACCGCAGGTCGGCACCCCAGGTGTCCGCATTGCGGACAGCCTTGCCGAATAGTTGGGCGTACCCCGGCCCATCTGTTTTACTGGCTCACATGACTGCGACGACGAAATGGACCCCCACCGGCACACTGCCGGCAGGTGAGCGTGCCATGTGCCGTCGAATGTGTCACCGCTGAGGGCCACCGCCCCCGGCACCCGTTGAGAGTGCCTCCCCTCGCGCCCCGAAGCGAGGAACCCGCGCCGCTCCCGTCCGTGCGAGCGCGCCCATCCTGCCGCACCCCTCCCTTTCGCCTGCCCGCCCGCCCGCGGACACCGGTGACTCGTAAGGGCCACGCCGTCGCGCGGCCCGGCCGCCCAGCGGCGACGATCAAGGGGTGGCAGGTCCGGATCCCCCCGGCACGACGCCGCCCACGTCGCCGACCGCCCCCCCCCCCGGCGCGG
>NZ_BAAAKJ010000026.1:568-6824 GCF_039527695.1 Kitasatospora putterlickiae | reverse complement strand
CGCGGCGGCCGCGCGCCGTCCGCCCCCGACCCACGGAAGCAGCTGTGATCACCACCACGGACCTCACCAAGGTCTACCGCTCACGCGGCCGAGAGGTGACCGCCCTCGCGGGCGTCGACCTCCACGTCCGCCCCGGCGAGGTCTACGGCGTCGTCGGTACCAGCGGCGCCGGCAAGTCCACCCTCATCCGCTGCGTCAACATGCTGGAGCGCCCCAGCTCCGGCACCGTCACCGTGGACGGCGTCGAACTCACCGCCCTCTCCGGCGGCGAGAACCGGGCCGGCAAGGAGCTGCGCGAGGCCCGCCGCCGGATCGGCATGGTCTTCCAGCACTTCAACCTGCTCGCCTCCCGGACCGTCCAGCAGAACGTCGAACTCCCGCTGGAGATCATCGGACTGGACCGCACCGAACGCCGCCGCAAGGCCGCCGAACTCCTCGACCTGGTCGGCCTCGCCGACAAGGCCCGCAGCTACCCCGGCCAGCTCTCCGGCGGCCAGAAGCAGCGCGTCGGCATCGCCCGCGCCCTCGCCGGCGACCCCAAGGTGCTGCTCTCCGACGAGGCCACCTCCGCGCTCGACCCCGAGACCACCCGCTCCATCCTCAAGCTGCTGCGCGACCTCAACCAGCAGCTCGGCCTCACCGTGCTGCTGATCACCCACGAGATGGACGTCATCAAGTCCGTCTGCGACTCCGCCGCCCTGATGCGCGGCGGCCGGGTCGTCGAGTCCGGCGCCCTCACCGACCTGCTCGCCGTGCCCGACTCCGAGCTCGCCCGCGAACTCTTCCCGCTCGGCGAGTTCGGCACCGGTCACCCCGGCGCCACCGTGCTGGAGATCACCTTCCAGGGCGACGCCCCCGCCCAGCCCTTCGTCTCCCAGCTCGCCCGCACCTACCAGATCGACATCAACATCCTCGGCGCCGCCGTCGAGACCATCGCCGGCCGCATGGTCGGCCGGATGCGGGTCGAACTGCCCGGCGGCCACCAGGACAACGTGGTGCCCATCGGCTTCCTGCGCGAGCAGGGCCTCCAGGTCGACGTCCTCGACACCACCCTCACCGCGACGACGAAGGGAGCGGACGCATGACCTGGGACCAGATGCAGGAACTGATGTGGCCCGCCACCTGGGAGACCCTCCAGATGGTCGGCGCCGCCACCGTCGGCACCGTCCTGCTCGGACTGCCGCTCGGCGTGCTGCTGGTGGTCACCGACAAGGGCGGCCTGCTGCAGAACCGGCCCGTCAACAAGGTGCTCGGCGCCGTCGTCAACATCGCCCGCTCGGTGCCGTTCATCATCCTGATGATCGCCCTGATCTCCTTCACCCGCTGGCTGGTCGGCACCTCCATCGGCTGGCAGGCCGCGACCGTGCCGCTCACCATCGGCGCCATCCCGTTCTTCGCCCGCCTCGTCGAGACCTCCCTGCGCGAGGTCGACCGCGGCCTGGTCGAGGCCGTCCAGGCGATGGGCGGCTCCAGCTGGACCATCGTGCGCAAGACCCTGGTCCCCGAAGCGCTGCCCGGCCTGGTGGCCTCCGTGACCACCACGATCATCACCCTGATCAGCTACTCCGCCATGGCCGGCGCGGTCGGCGGCGGCGGCCTCGGCACCCTCGCCATCAACTACGGCTACTTCCGCTTCGAGACCGCCTTCATGTGGATCATCGTCGCCGAACTGGTGATCATCGTCACCCTCGTGCAGCTGCTCGGCGACTGGGCCGTCCGCTCCCTCGCCCACCGCGGCCGCACCGGCGGCCGGACCCGCCTGCTCGGCCCGCGCGGCCGCGTCACCGCCGCCCCGGCCACCCCCGACGACGACCTCGTCGCCCCCTAGACCACCCGGCGTCCGAACCCGGACCCGGCTCCCCGTACCACGTGGAAAGGCACTTTTCGTGCGCAACGCCCTGAAGTTCACCAGCGTCCTCGCCACCGCCGGCATCGCCCTCTCCCTGGCCGCCTGCGGCAGCAACGGCGACTCGACGTCCTCCTCGGACGCGAACGCGCCGCTCACCGTCGTCGCCAGCCCCACCCCGCACGGGCAGATCCTCAAGTACGTCAAGGACAACCTCGCGGACAAGGCCGGCCTCAAGCTCACCATCAAGGAGGTCACCGACTACGTGACCCCCAACACGGCGGTGCAGGACGGCTCGGCCGACGCCAACTACTTCCAGCACGTGCCGTACCTGGAGGACTTCAACAAGAAGCACGGCACCCAGATCGTCTCCGTCGAGACGGTCCACCTGGAGCCCCTCGGCCTCTACTCCAAGAAGGCCAAGGCCATCGGTGACATCAAGGACGGCGCCACCATCGGCCTGCCCAACGACGCCACCAACGAGGGCCGCGCGCTCAAGCTCCTCGCCGACAACAACCTCATCACCCTCAAGGACGGCGTCGGCACCGCCGCCACCCCCGCCGACGTCACCGGCAACCCGAAGAACCTCAAGTGGAAGGAGCTGGAGGCCGCCCAGCTGCCCCGCTCCATCGAGGACCTCGACGCCGCCGTCATCAACGGCAACTACGCCATCGACGCCGGCCTCAAGCCCACCAGCGACTCGCTGATCCTGGAGAAGGCCGAGGGCAACCCCTACGCCAACATCCTCGCGGTCAAGCAAGGCAAGGAGAACGACCCCCGGGTCAAGAAGCTCGCCGAGCTGCTGCACTCGCCCGAGGTGAAGAAGTACATCGACGACACCTTCAAGGGCGCCGTCATCCCGGCGTTCTGATCCACGCCCGCCGCGTGACCGACCCGTCCCGCCGGACACCACCGGGCCCCCGCCTCAACCAGGCGGGGGCCCGGTCGGGCAATATGCACCAGTGACGGTCCGACAGGCCCACATCTGACGTACCGTCGTCCGGTCCGTGCACCGCGTGACCACCCGGCACCGGCGAGGCGTACGGTGTGTCCACGACCCGGCGAGGAGAGACGGCATGGCAGCGAGCTTCCCCGAGACCGCCATCAGCACCGAACGGCTGCTGCTGCGCCCGCTTGCGGAGGACGACGCCCCCGGCCTGGCCGCCATGATGGCCGACGAACTCGTCCTGGCCTGGACCGACCAGCCCCACCCCTTCACCGAGGCGCACGCCGCCGAACTGGCCCGCACCCTCGCCCCCGCCCACCGCGCCGCCGGCCACGGCATCGTCCTCGCCGTCACCGAACACCTCACCCAGCGGCTCGTCGGCCTGGTCGAACTGCGCAACACCGACTGGCGGCTGCGCTCCACCGAGATCGCCTTCATCACCGCCGCCTGGGCCCGCGGCGAGGGCTACGCCCCCGAGGCCGTCCTCGGCGTCGCCCAGTGGCTCTTCGAGGACCGCGGCTTCCAGCGCCTGGAACTGCGCACCGCCGCCGGCAACACCGCCGCCCAGCAGGTCGCCCAGAAGATCGGCGGGATCAGCGAGGGGGTGCTGCGCAGCGCCTGGATAGTGCGCGCGGAGCCCGGCGAGGCGGCGGTGGGCGGCCCCTCCGGCCGCCAGGGCGGAAAGGACAGCCGCAGCGACCTCATCCTCTGGAGCCTGCTGCCCGAGGACCTCGAAACCCCCGAGGCCCCGGCCCCCGTCTGGGCCGGCGGCGACCGCTACGTGCTGCGCGACTGAACCGGCGGCCGGCCGCCCCGCGCTCCTTCCCGCCCGCCTCGCCGTGCACAGGTGTGCGAGATGTCCGCGCCGAGGGGATCACACCCGGTAACCTCTGACCGGCGCCGGTGTGCGGCGCCCGACGGCGCACGGATGGCGAGGGAGACAGCCGCAGATGGCTGACCGGATCACGGTCATCGGGTGGGACGGCACTCCACTCACCGAGGCCGCCGCCGCGGCCCTCGCGGCGGCCACCCTGGTGGCCGGCGCCCCGTACCAGCTCAAGGCCCTCCCGGTGCCGGCCGCCGCCGAACGCATCGCCCTCGGCAGCATCCAGCTCGCCGCCCGCCGGATCGCCGAACACCGCGGCGCCGCCGTCGTCATCGCCGAGGGCGACCCCGGCTTCTTCGGCGTCGTGCGCACCCTGCGCCGCCCCGAGTACGGCCTCGAACTCGAAGTCCTGCCCGCCGTCTCCTCCGTCGCCGCCGCCTTCGCCCGCGCCGGCATGCCCTGGGAGGACGCCCAGGTCGTCAGCGCCCACGGGGGCCGGCTGCGCCGCGCCGCCAACGTCTGCCGCGCCCACCCCAAGGTCGCCGTCCTCACCGCCCCCGGCGCCGGACCCAGCGAGCTCGCCCTCATGCTCCGCGGCGTCCACCGCACCTTCGTCGTCTGCGAGGCCCTCGGCACCCCCGACGAGGACGTCACCGTCCTCACCTCCGACCGCGTCGCCGACCACATCTGGCGCGACCCCAACGTCGTCCTGGTGATCGGCGGCAGCAGCGCCGGCGGCCCCGGCGGCGGACCCCGGAGCGGCGCCGCCACCGAAGCGGCCGGCTGGCTCGCCGGACGCCCCGTCGGCTACCCCGGCCCCGACCGGGGCTGGGCGCTGCCCACCGACACCTACACCGGCACCGGGCGCACGCCCGGCGCGAACGACACGCTCCCGGCGCATGTGCGCGCGCTCGTGCTCGCCCGCCTCGGCGCCCGCCCCGGCGACCTCGTCTGGTCCGTCGGCGCAGGCAGCGGTGCGCTCGCCGTCGAGGCCGCCCGCTTCGGCGCCGCCGTCGTCGCCGTCGAGGCAGACCGCGCCGCCTGCGCCCGACTCGCCGTCAACGCCCGCCGCTACGGCGTCGAGGTCGAGACCGTGCACGGCCACGGCCCCGACGTCCTCGGCGAACTCCCCGAACCCGACGCCGCCGTGGTCGAGACCGGCGGCCCCGACGTCGTGCGCGCCGTGCTCTCCCGCCGCCCCGAACGGATCGTCGCCGTCGCCCGCACCCTCGCCGAGGCCGAGGAGGTCCGGCGCGCCATCGCCGGCGCCGGCTACCTCGCCGACGGCGCGCTGCTCCAGTCCGCGCCGCTGCTCGCGCCCACGGGCGCCCCCGGCGCCCCGGCCGGCGGCGACGCCCACGGACTGCGCCTCGGCGTCGGCGACCCCGGCACCTTCCTGCTCTGGGGTGAGCAGAAAGCGTGAAGGCCCGGTGGCGGTTCCGGCCGCCGTCCGGTCGCGGCACGGGGACCGCCGGGACCGCCCGGCCGCACCGGACGGTGATCCAGGTCGCATCCGGACAATGATTCGAGAGACGGTCCCGCCGGGCCGGTAGTGTGGCGTCCGGGACGGCTGCGGCCTCCGCCGGCCCGCCGGATCCGGTCGGTTCGTCGCCGTTGTGACGCGGTACGGACCGGTACGGCTCGAATTGTGGGCAATTCGACGTGCCGCCCGCCGGACCTGGAGAATGCCGTAAGGTCCGGTGCGGTCGTGCCGGTTGCCCCGGCTTGTCGTTGTTTCAGATGACGCACCGCCCGCCCAGGGCGGAACGCGGGCCGGGGTGCCGCAGCGCGCCGGAAGGACTTCGGCCGCAGCGNNNGGCAGCAGCGCCTCGGCGCGGCGGCCGTGTGTGGTTGAGGGGCGGGCCGGCGCAGGCCCGACCCGTGCGGATGGGCGCTGCGGTCGGTGATCGCGTCGCCGAGGGCGCGGCAGCGGCCTGGAAGGAGCTTTGACATGACCGATGGCGGCCACGTCCCGAACGAGGGACTGCCGGAGCACCTGCACGCCGGGCCCGACCCGCTCGGCGGCCCCGAGGGCGCCGCGGCCGTCGCACCCGGCGTACCCGGGTTCGCCGCGCCCGTCCCCGGCGCCGGCGGCGTTCCCGGCNGGCGGCGTTCCCGGCGACGGCTGGACGGTCGACCCCGGCGCCCAGCGCCCCGCCTTCCACTTCGTCGACCAGCCGGACGGCCTCGACGACGAGGACGACGTGCTGCTGATGCCCGGCCCGCAGGGCTCCTGGGGCGAACCGGCCGCCGACCAGCAGACCCCGCCCGGCACCCCCGTCGAGCCGTCCTGGCCGCCGCTGGACCCGCCCGTGCTCGGCGCCGCCCACGGCCCCGCGCAGGCCCAGGCCCCGCAGGCGCCCCCGCACGCCCAGCCCGCGCCCGCCCCCCAGACCGTCCCGGTCCAGGGCCACGGCCCCGAGGCGATGACGGCCGCTCAGGCGCCGCGCCGCCCGCTGCACGCCGGCCCGCCGATCCCGGACCCGTCCCTGATGACCGGCCAGGTCCCGGTCCGCTCGCTCGCCGACCGCGGCCCCTCCACCGGCGGCACGCCCGCCCACGGCATCCCGATCGTGCCGCTGGCCGCCGCCCAGCCGGAGCCGCAGGCCGCCGCAGTGCCGGCGCCCGCCGCGCCGGT
>NZ_BAAAKJ010000026.1:0-416 GCF_039527695.1 Kitasatospora putterlickiae | reverse complement strand
CCCCTGCGCCGCCCGCGGCTGTTGAGCCCGTCGAGGCGGTTGAGGCGACTCAGGCCCCGGCGCCGGTGGAGGTCGCCGCGCCCGTCGAGGCCGTCGTCGTCCCCGCGCCCGCGCCGGTCGAGCCGGCCGTGGCCGCCCCGCAGGCCGTCGAGGCCGCCGTCGCGCCGCCGGTCGCCCCCGCCGAGCCGGCCGTTGCCGAGGCTCCGGTCCAGGTCGTCACCGAGGCCCCCGCCGAGGCCGTCGTCGAGCAGCCCGCGCAGAGCGCCGAAGCCGTCGTCGAGCAGGTCGCGGGGGAGGACCAGTCCGCCGCCCCGGCCGGCCAGCCGCGCCGCATCTCGGCCTTCCTCGCCGCGCCGACCCCGCACGGTCTGCCGCAGGTCGAGGCCGCCGCCCCGGCCGCCGCGCCCGCCGTCGAG
>NZ_BAAAKJ010000025.1:21322-29530 GCF_039527695.1 Kitasatospora putterlickiae | reverse complement strand
CCGCCGCGCGGCTGCTCGGGGACCCGCGGGTTGGGATGCGCGCCGCCCGGACCGTGCCCGGGCTCCCGCTCCCCTTCGTGCCCGCGCTGCGGGGGTGCCGGGGCGGCCCCGGACCGGATCACCGGATCAGTCCGGTCTGCCGGGCCAGCCAGGGCAGCTGGTCGACGATGCCCGGCCGGAAGATGACCCAGCCGTGGTCGCCCGGCATCAGGTCGAACTTGGCCTTCATCCCGGCGGCCTTGACCGCCTTGAAGATCTTCTCCTGCTGCGGGCGGAACTCGCTGTCGGACCGGCCGACGACGATCGCGGCGGCGGTGTCCGGGAAGTGCTTGCGGGCCATCACCTGCATCGGGTCGACGGCGTTGAACTTCGACTCGTCGCCGCCGAAGGCCTCCTTGACGGTCTGTTCGCGGGTGCCCAGGGTGGGCTCCTCCTGACCGGACATGTCCAGGAGGGCCCCGTACACCTCGGGGGCGTTGACGGCGAGCTGGAGGGCGCAGGTCCCGCCCATGGAGGCGCCTCCGATCACCCAGGACTGCCGGCCCTTGGCCGTCTGGAGGTTGGCGTGCACCCAGTCCGGGACGTCCTGGGCGAGGTAGGTCTGGACGTTGGCGATGTTCGAGTCGAGGCAGAGCGTGTTGTTCCACGTCGAACCCAGCTGGTCCGGCATCACCACGATCGGCGCGAGGCCGTTGTGCTGGGCGGCGAAGGCGTCCAGCGCCTCGTTGATCTGGCCGGAGAGCACCCAGTCGCCCGGGATTCCGGGCTGACCGCTGAGCATCACCACCACCGGCAGCAGTGGCCGGGGGTCGGCCTGGTAGGCCGGCGGCAGGTAGACGTACGCGTCGCGGGCGGTGAAGCCCGACTTGGTTCCGGGGATCGGCACGGTCGAGACGGTGCCCTTCTCGGGGAGTCCGGGCGGCGCCTGCCAGACCTCTTCCAGCACCTTGTCGAGAGTCGAACCGACGGTGGTGGCGGCCATCTCGGTGGTGAGGTCCTGGGTCTTGGAGAGCCAGGGCGCCAGCATGACGCGCCCGGTCGGGTACTGGCCGAAGCCGCGGTTGACCTGGGAGGAGGCCATCAGCAGCACCAGTGCCCCGGCGCCGGCCGCCAGCAGCCTGCGCCGCCCGACGGCGCCGGGCATCCGGAAGCCCACGAGGCTGAGCCCGAGCAGGGCGACGGCGATCCACCAGGTGACGTACCGGGGGGTGCCTTCGGGGAACGGGTGCCACCAGCCGTCGACGACGACGTCCAGGAGCAGGCTCAGCGTCGCGGCGACCAGCAGGGCGGCCGGGAGCCGGCGGCGCCACCAGGTGCGGCCGCGTGTCGAGAGGGCGAGGAGCAGCAGGGAACCCCAACCGGCCGCCAGGACGGCGTACGGGATCGGGCCGTGGGTGAGCGGCCAGTCGATCGGGTTCCAGGCCAGGGCGAGGGAGACGGTGGTCATACGTTCTTCCCCGGGCGGGTGGTGTCGGCCAGGAAGCCGTAGGCGACGACGTTGCCGTCGTAGCCGTGCTCCTCGCTGTAGCCGCCGCCGCAGGTGATCACCCGCAGTTGGGCGTCGGCGGCCTGGCGGTACACCCGGTCGTCCGGGAAGTCCTTTCGGTCGTGCACTTCGATGGCGTAGAGCTGGTAGACGGCGGTGCGGCCGTCCTCGCGGAGGATCTCGATCCGGTCGCCGCGGTGCAGGGCGCCCAGGTGGTAGAAGACGGCGGGCCCACTGCTGTTGTCGACGTGTCCGGCGATGATCGCGGTGCCGCGCTGGCCGGGGGCCGCGCCGTCCCGGTACCAGCCGGCGAGGTTGCGGTCCTCCTCCGGCGGGGTCTGGAGGCGGCCGTCCCGGTCGAGGCCGAGGCCGGTGACCGGGGCGTCGAGCCGGACGGCGGGGATGCGGATCCGGGTCGGCCGGGACGGTCCGAGCGGCGGCACCACGGAGACCGGGGCGAAGCCGCTGAGGGCCTGTCCGGCGCCGGGTTCCGGTGGGAGCGCGCCGTTCTGACCGTCGTGCAGCAGCCACGCACCCAGCACGAGCGCGGCACCGGCCGCCAGGGTGCCCGGCCACGGGCTCCTGCTCTGCTGGGCGCCCACCGGCGCTCCCCTCTGCTGACGTCGGACCGGTCACCGGTTCCTGGAAACTTCCTGGGAACCATGCAACCGGATCGGACCCTATGTCACATTCATACGCTGGTCGTACTCACTCCCCCCGATCGGCAGGGCCCTTGGGGCACGGCATTGCCCGAAGGGGTGAGATGTCACCGCCATGTCACCCCCCTGCCACCTGGCGGCTCCCAGGAACGACGACGGTCTCTTCATCGGACACTCAGGAAGCCGCCCCGGTTGCATCCTTCGGGCGATGAGTTACGACCACCCGTGGTGAAGCGCTGACCGATCTCGATCGCGTGCCATGCTGACCCCGTTCACAGGCCTATCACCGCACTTGTCCGACCGGGCGCCCGTCCGCCCGGCCGGCCACCCGCCGTGCCTGCCGCGCCCCGCCCCGCGCACGCCTCCCGAACGGAGTGACCATGGACGCTCTCTCCCGTCGCACCCTGCTGGCCGCGGGTGCCGCCGGCGCCGCCGCCCTCGCCGCCGGCTGCGGGGCCCGGACGGACCCGGGCGTCGGGCAAGCCACCACCCCGGCACCGGCACCGACCACCCCGGCCGAGGACCACGCGGTGGTCCCGACCGAGGCGGCCAAGCCCCCGGTCACCCTGATCGGCGACAGCTCCACCTCGGACACCGGCCCGCAGCCGGGCCAGACGGCCCCCGAGGCGCTGCGGCCCGGCCAGCGCCCGCCGCAGTTCGTGGTCTTCTCCTGGGACGGCGCCGGCGAGCTCGACAACGGCCTGTTCGAGCGCTTCCGCCGGCTCGCCCGGGAGCACGACGCCTCGATGACCTTCTTCCTCAGCGGCCTCTACCTGCTGCCGGAGTCCCGAAAGGACCTCTACCGCCCGCCGCAGCACAAGGCCGGCGCCTCCGACATCGGCTACCTGACCGACCAGCACATCCACGACACCCTGGAGAACGTGCACGCCGCCTGGCTGGAGGGCCATGAGATCGGCACCCACTTCAACGGCCACTTCTGCGGCGCCACCGGGGTCGGCAAGTGGTCGCCGGAGGAGTGGGACAGCGAGATCCAGCAGGCGATGGACTTCGTGATGAACTGGCGCACCAACACCGGCTTCACCGACCTGCCGGCGCTGCCCTTCGACTACCGCAAGGAGCTGATCGGCAGCCGCACGCCCTGCCTGGAGGGCCAGCGCAACCTGCTGCCGACCGCCGTCAAGCGCGGCTGGCGCTACGACAGCAGCGGCAACGGCACGCAGATCTGGCCGCAGCGGATCCAGGGCGGCGCGCTCTGGGACCTCCCGCTGCAGTCCATCCCGTTCCCCGGGCACACCTTCCAGGTGCTGTCGATGGACTACAACATCATGTTCAACCAGTGCGGCAGCAACACCAAGGCCGACCCGGCACTCCGCCCCGGCTTCCAGACCCAGGCCAGGGACGCCTACCTGATGGGCTTCGAGCGCGCCTACACCACCAACCGCGCGCCGTACGTCATCGGCAACCACTTCGAGGAGTGGAACGGCGGCATCTACATGAACGCCGTCGAGGAGGTCATCAGGACGATCGCCGGACGGCCCGAGGTCCGGCTGGTCTCCTTCCGGCAACTGGTCGACTGGCTGGACGCCCAGGACCAGGCGGTGCTGCGCAAACTGCAGACCCTCGGCCCGGGCCAGGCCCCCGCCGGCGGCTGGGAAACCTTCCTGTGATTCGCCCGCTCGCCTCCGGGGCGGCGCCGGCCGCCGGCTGAGCGCTCAGGCGGTCTTGCGGACCCGCCCCGAGACCAGCGCGCCGAGCAGCGCGACACCGGTCATGGTCAGGAAGATCACCGCGAACGCGCCGGTCGACCCGGTCCCCGTGGCGCCGTCGTGGGCGGCGGCCACCGAGCCGCCGCCGAGCGCCGCGAACAGCACCCCCGACAGGCCCACCAGCAGCACGTTGCCCAGCGCGTCGCTCACCTGGAGCGAGGCCGAGTTGGCCCCGGCGTCCTCCGGCGTCGACAGCTTCATCATCAGCACGCTGACGCTGGCGATCGCCAGGCCCATGCCGATCCCGCCGAAGGCCCAGGCCACCGCCGCCACCCAGCTCGGCACCGCGGGAATGAGCACCAGCGCCGCGCCCGCGATGGCCACCGCGGTCAGCACGAAGCCGCCGCGGATCATCGCCGTGCGGTACCGCTCGGCCCCCGGCCGGCCCTGGATCCAGGAGCCGAGCGCCCAGGACAGACCGCCGCTGGTCAGGGTGAGGCCGGCCAGCGTCGGCGACAGGCCGCGCTCGGTCACCATCATCAGCGGGATGAACGCCTCGGCCGCGAAGAAGGCCCCCGCCGCGACCCCGCGCAGCAGGATCACCGTCGGCAGCCCGCGTCCGGCCCGCAGGGTTCCGGCCGGCAGCAGTCCGAGCACCGCCGGGACCAGCAGCGCCGCCCCGGCGACGGCCGGCAGCAGACCGGGCAGGTCCAGCCGCTGGCCCGCGTACTGCAGCAGGCCGGCGCCGAACGCGGCCATCGCGGCCAGCCCGGTGCGACGGCGGTCGAACGCGGCGCCCCGGAGCACCGGCTGCTCCCGCTCCGAGCGGCGCAGCGCCGGGCCCATCACGGCCAGCGGCAGCAGGATCAGCGCCGGCACGGCGAGGAAGACCCAGCGCCAGCCGAGGTGCTGGGTGACCGCCCCGGCGACCACCGGGCCGATGATCGAGGGCAGCACCCAGGCCGAGGAGAAGGCGGCGAACACCGCGGGCCGCAACCGCTCGGGGTAGGCCCGGCCGACCACCACGTAGAGCGCGACGATCACCAGTCCGCCGCCGAGGCCCTGGATCGCCCGGCCGCCGACGAAGATCCACATCCCGGGCGCCGAACCGGCCACCAGCAGGCCCGCGCCGAACACCGCGATGCCGGTGAACAGCGGTTGCAGCGGGCCGCTGCGGTCGCACCACTGGCCGGACACGACCAGCGCGAACAGCGTGGTGGTGAAGTAGCCGGAGAAGGCGAAGGCGTACAGCCCGAGTCCGTCCAGCTCGCGGGCGGCCACCGGCATCGCGGTGTTGACGGCCGTCGCCTCGAAGGCGATCACCAGGACCACCGAGACGATCCCCAGGGTCAGGGCCCGGAAGCGGTCGCCCAGCACCCCGCCGCCGGGGTCGGTCGGTATGGGGACGGGGACGGTGTCGGCCGAGGCGGCGGAGGCAGTGGTCATACGTATGATCGTAAGGTGCGTCCGGGCCGGTCGCCCCTGACCCTGGTCGCTTCCCTTCTCCGACTCCGGTCCTAGGACTCGACCGGCGACGAGGCCGGTGACAGGGCCGGCGACGGGGTCAGTGCAGCACCTTCAGGCCCACCACGCCGGAGACGATCAGCAGCAGGCAGCCGATCCGGGCCGCGGTCACCGCGTCGCCCAGTACCGCCATGCCGTAGACCGCGGTGCCCACCGCGCCGATGCCCACCCACACCGCGTAGCCGGTGCCGATCGGGATCGAGCGCATCGCGTACGCCAGGCCGCCCATCGAGAGCGCCAGCGCCACGCCGAACACCACCGTCGGGACGAGCCGGGAGAAGCCCTTGGACGCCTCCAGGGCCACCGCCCACACGGTCTCCAGGACGCCGGAGAGAATCAGAACGAGCCAGGCCATGACGGTCATACCTCCGCAGTCGGCAGCGGCCGGGTTGCCGCTGTCACTGCGCCGTCTTGTCGTCACCGGGTACGACGCGCTCGTCCGGGGCGGCCACGAGGGGCCACCTGCCTCCGACGGTAGCACACGATCCGCCACACGGAATTTACAAATGGATATTGACGTTCCGCCCGGCATTCCGCCAAACTGAATTCACCAACACGGCGAACGACGACAGGAGTCGGACATGGACAGGAAGACGGCGGCCCGCGCGCCCCGCACCTGCGTCCCCGCTCCCCTGTGTTGTCGCGCCTGTCGCTGCCGCCACTGCGCCTGAGCGCCCCCGCGGTCCAGCCTGTCACCAGTTCCACCCCACGGCCGTGTGCCCGAGTGGTTTAGGGAACCGCCTGCAAAGCGGTGTACACGGGTTCGATTCCCGTCATGGCCTCCGAAAACGAATTGCCGGTCGGTGCGTGAAAAGCGCCGTCCGGCAATTCGCCGTGCGTTTTTCCGGGGAATTCAACGGGCCCGCCCGAATTCCCCGGCCGGCGCTCAGCCGGTGACGGCGTCCTCCGGGCGGATCGGCAGCCGGCCCACCGGCAGGCCGGTGGCGGCGCGCACCGCCGCGGCCACCGCCGCCGGCGCGGTCACCGCCGGCACCGCGCTGACCGCCTTGGCCCCGAACGGCGCCACCACGTCGCGCTCCTCCAGCAGGGCGGCCACCCGGATCTCCGGGGTGTCCAGCGCGGTCGGCAGCCGGTAGCCGGTGAGCGAGGGGTTGGCCAGCAGGCCGCCCTCGGTGCGCAGGTCCTCCAGCAGCGCCAGACCGACGCCCTGGGCGACGCCCGCCTCGATCCGGTCCTCGATCTGCCGCGGGTTCAGCGCCCGGCCGACGTCCTGGGCCACCGTCATCTCGACCACCCGGACGGCGCCCAGCTCGATGTCCACGTCCACCACCGCGCGCATCGCGCAGAACGCGATGGAGACGAAGGCGTCGCCCTGCCCCGCCTCGTCCAGCGGCTCGGTCGGGTGCGGGCGGCACTGCGCGGTCGCCCAGAGCTCCTTGCCCTCCAGCGCCTCGGCCACCGGCATGCCGAGCACCCCGTCGTACGAGGTGATCTTGCCGTCCGCGATCTGCAGCAGCTCCGCCGACATCCCGAAGTCGGCGGCGATCGGCTGGAGCAGCTGGTGGCGGACCATCAGCGCGGCCCGCTCGATCGCACCGCCGGACACCCAGGTGTGCCGGCCCCGGGCGGACGGCCCGGCCACCGACTGGTCGCTGTCGGCCGGCGCGATGTACACCTCGCTGACGCCCAGCACGCTCTGCACGATCTGCCGGGCCAGCGTGGCGAAGCCCTGGCCGGCGTCGACCGCCGCGCAGATCACCGTGGCGTGGTCGCCGCTGACCCGCACCGTCGCGGTGGCGACCTCGTCCTCGCCCTCGGCGCCGAGCATGTGCACCATGCCCAGCGCGTAGCCGATGCCGCGTCGCACCGCGGCCGGGTCGCCGGCACCGCCGGGCCCGCCCGGCAGCAGCCACTCGGCGTCCGGGTCGTCCACCGGCAGCGCCG
Source organism: Kitasatospora putterlickiae (assembly GCF_039527695.1). Taxonomy (NCBI): domain Bacteria; kingdom Bacillati; phylum Actinomycetota; class Actinomycetes; order Kitasatosporales; family Streptomycetaceae; genus Kitasatospora; species Kitasatospora putterlickiae. Next base: position 22,289 of record NZ_BAAAKJ010000025.1, on the reverse strand, counting down.
GCAGCGGCTCCCCGGCGACGGCCTCCAGCAGCGCTCCCACCGGGGCCGGGCAGGTGACGGCCTGTCCGGTGGGCAGCGGGTCGCCGGTCGCCATCACGTTGCGGCGGCGGATCTCCACCGGGTCGACGCCGACCCGGGCGGCCAGCTGGTCCAGCTGCGACTCGTAGGCGAAGCACGCCTGCAGCGCGCCCTCGCCGCGCATCCGGCCGGCCGGCGGGTTGTTGGTGCGCACCGCCCAGGCGTCCACGAAGACGTTCGGGCAGTTGTACGGGCCGACCGAGAACGCGGCGGCGGCGGCCAGCGCCTCGGACGAGACGTCCGCGTAGGCGCCGCCGTCCAGCAGGATCTGCGCCTCGACCTTCACCAGCCGGCCCTCGGCGTCCGCGTGGTGGCGGTAGCGCAGCAGCGCCGGGTGCCGCGAGGTGTGGGTGTGGAAGGACTCCTCGCGGGTGAGCGTCATCTTCACCGGGCGGCCGGTGCGCAGCGCCAGCAGCGCCAGGGTGACCTGGAAGGAGAGGTCCTCGCGGTCGGAGGTGGCGCCGGGCACGCCGGTGACCACCAGCCGGACCCGGTCCGGCTCCAGGCCCAGGCAGGCGGCGGTGCGGTCGCGGTCGCCGTGCGGGTCCGTGGAGGACAGGTGCAGCTCGACCCCGCCGTCCGGGCGCGGCACGGCCAGGCCCGCCTCGGCGCCGAGCGGCGCCGGGTCCTGCCGGCCCACCTGGTACAGGCCCTCGACGACGACCTCGCCGGCCGCCTCCGGGTCGCCGGTGCGCAGCGGCAGGTGGCGGAAGAGGTTGCCGTCCGGGTGCAGCGGCGGGGCGGTGAAGGACTGCTCGGGGTCGGTGACGGCCTCCAGCGGCTCGTAGTCGACGGCGATCAGGCCGACCGCGAGCCGGGCGGTGTCGGGGTGGTCGGCGGCGACCGCGGCCACCGGCTCGCCGTGGTGGCGGACCACCCCGGGGCCGCC
>NZ_BAAAKJ010000025.1:20913-21305 GCF_039527695.1 Kitasatospora putterlickiae | reverse complement strand
GCACCGGCCGGTCGGCGACGATCGGTCCGGACGGCGCGCCGTCCGGCAGGCCGTCCGGGCCGGCCGGCAGGTCGGCGGCGGTGACCACGGCGTGCACGCCGGGCAGGGCCAGCGCGGCCGAGGTGTCGATGCCGCGGATCCGGGCGTGCGGGTGCGGCGAGCGCAGCACCGCGCCCCAGAGCAGGCCCTCGGCCCACAGGTCGGCGGCGTACGGGTAGATGCCGAGCGCCTTGGGCAGGGCGTCGCCGCGCAGCGGGGAGCCGCCCAGCCCGAACGGCTCCGTCGTGCCGCCCGCGTCGCCGTCCTGCTGGAGTGCTGCGCCGATGTCGGTAGGCGACGTCATGATGCGTGGTCGTCCTCGGGGAGCCGGATGCCGTGGGCGGGGGTGGCGC
>NZ_BAAAKJ010000025.1:19388-20892 GCF_039527695.1 Kitasatospora putterlickiae | reverse complement strand
CGTGCGGAGGCGTGGAGGCGTACGGCGTGCCGTGCGCGGGGGTGCCGCCGTCGTGGCCGGGCGGGTGCGGGTAGCCGGCGGCCGGGGTCTCGTAGACCGGTCCGTCGTAGGCCGCGGTCTGGTCGTAGCCGGGCTGCTGCGGATAGCCGCCCGCCTCCGGGTAGCCGCCGGCCCCGGGCGGGTAGCCGCCGTGCGCCGGGGTGGTGCCGGGGTAGGGCTGCTGTCCGGGGTAGCCCTGCGCCGGGTGGAAGCCGGTGGACGCGTCGGCCGGCTGGGCCGGGACGTCCCGGATCGGGGCCAGCACGGTGGTGTCGTACACGCCGCTGTCGTAGCCGCCCGCGCCGTCGTACGGCCCGCCGGCGGCGGGGGCGGGCTCCGCGGCGGGCGGCTGCGGGACGTGCTCGATCCAGCCGTCGCCGTCGGTGTAGACCGGCAGGTCGGCGGTGGCGGGGTCGTCCACGGGGTCGGCGGCGGGCGCCGGTGCCGGCTCGGGCGGCGCGGGGACGGCCTCCGGGGCGGCGGCCTTGGCGGCCTCCTCGGCGGCGGACTTCTCGTCCGCGGCCTCGGCCTCGGCCACCCGCGCGTCGGCGATGCTCTGCACGGCGGCCAGCGCGCCCCGGTAGCCGGTGCACCGGCAGAGGTTGCCGCACAGCGCCTGCCGCGCCTCGACCTCGGTGGGCCGGTGGTTGCGCTGCAGGAGGTCGTGCACGGCCATCGCCAGGCCGGGCACGCAGTAGCCGCACTGCACCGCGCCGGACTCGGCCAGCGCCTGCTGGACGTCGCTGGCGCCGCCGCCGGCCGACAGGCCCTCGACGGTGTTGATCTCGCTGTCCTGCGCCAGCGCGGCGGGGACCAGGCAGCCGGCCACCAGCTGTCCGTCGACCTGCACCGAGCAGGCCCCGCACTCGCCCTGCTCGCAGCCGTCCTTGGCGCCGGCCAGGCCGAGCCGCTCGCGCAGCACGTAGAGCAGGCTCTCGCCGATCCAGGCGTCCGTGACGGGCCGTTCGAAGCCGTTCACCCGCAGGGTGTACGAGGTGGTCGGCCGCAGCTCGCGGCTGACCTGCGGCGCGTGGTCGTGCGGGTGGTCGAGCAGCCCCGCGTCCAGGGCCTCGATGGGGTGGTCTGTGGTCACTTGAGCGCCCTTCCCAGTGCCCGGCGAGCCAGCACGGCTACGGTACGCCGCAGACGGACGGCGGCCGCGCTCGGCCCCTCGGTGACGGCCTCCCAGGCGCCCTCCGCGCCGTAGCCGTCGGGGACGCAGGCGGCGGCCACGTACTCGCCGAAGGCGGCGGTCGCGGCGGGGTCGATCTCCCGCGAGCCGTCCCAGTCGATGCAGCCGGCCACCCAGGCCTCGGCCTCCAGCGGCCGCAGCGGCACCGGGGCGACGGCGCCGACGGCGCAGCGCACGGCGCGCCGGGCCGGGTCGAGGACGAGGGCGACGGAGGCGGTGGCCCTGGCCGCCGAGTCCGACACCGCGCTGCTCTTCCTCGGCCTGCCCGACAGC
>NZ_BAAAKJ010000025.1:6775-19324 GCF_039527695.1 Kitasatospora putterlickiae | reverse complement strand
TGGCCTTCAGGAAGACCTGCGGGGCGTGCAGCAGCGGGACGCGCACCCAGGTGAGCAGCTCGCCGGGGCGCAGCGGGTCGAGGCCGGTGAGCAGATGGCTGACCGGGACCTCGCGGGTGGCGCCGGCCCGGGCGAGGGTGACGCTGGCCTCCAGCGCGGCGAGCACCGGGAGGGTGTCGCCGGCCGGGGCGGCGGTGGCGATGTTGCCGCCGAGGGTGCCGACGTTGCGCACCTGCGGCGGGCCGGCGGTGCGGGCCGCGTCGGCGAGCGCGGGGATGAGCGCGGCGAAGTCGGGGCGGTCCATCCGGGCGTGGGTGAGCCCGGCGCCGAGCACGGCGGTGCCGCCGTCCTCGTAGCGCCAGCCGCGCAGTTCGGTGATCCGGCCGAGGCCGACCAGGGAGGCGGGGCGGAGGCGTCCGGCGTTGACGGCCTCCATCAGGTCGGTGGCGCCGGCCACCGGTACCGCGGCCGGGTGAGCGGCCAGCGCTTCGACGGCCTCGTCGAGGGAGGCCGGCAGCATGATCGTCCGGTTCACCTGGGTCCCACCGTGCTCCACTTGCTCATCGATCGCCTGCCGCCCGCGGCCCTGGACCGGGTGTCCGCTCCGGCAGTCCGGCCTGGCCCGTAGGGTACGGGCGATCGGGCCGGGTTGGGCAACTCTGGCACACAATGCTCGATGATCATTTCGGGACAGGCGAACGGTACTGCCCGATTGGGACCTATACCGGGCGGTATCCGACCAGGTCCGCGCCGGACCGGGTCGGATGTTCATCTGTTCTTGACGTCCGACGACCGCTCGGAAGTTCCCGAGCGGTCGTCCGTCCGTCCCACCGGCGCGCCGTCAGACCACCGGCGGCAGCCCCTCGATCGGCCGGCCCAGCACACCGGGCCAGGTCTGCCAGGGGTGCGGCCCCGCGGCCGGGCGGTACTCGACGCCGAGCGCGTCCAGCACCTCCAGGTGGGCCGCCATCCGCCGCTCGAAGCCCGCGAAGTCGCGCGCGGCCGGGTCGGTGGGCAGCGCCGACCAGGCGACCTCGGCGAAGGCCGCGAGCCGGGGGAAGACCCGGTAGTCGATGTCCCGGGCGCTGTGCATGAACTCGCTCCACACGTTCGCCTGGGTGCCGATCACCCGGCGGGCCGCGGTCTCGTCGAGCTGGGGCGGCACCGGCTCGAACCGGTAGACGTCCTCCAGGGTGCGCACGAAGCCGACCGGGATCGGCTCGTCCTCGCCCGGCGCCTGCCGGTGGTCGAGGTAGACGTGCTGCTCCGGACACATCACCACGTCGTGCCCGGCCTGCGCGGCGGCGATCCCGCCGGCGTAGCCGCGCCAGGACGACACGGCGGCGCCGGGGGCCAGGCCGCCCTCCAGGATCTCGTCCCAGCCGATCAGCCGCCGGCCGCGCTCGGCCAGCCAGCGGTCGAAGTGCCGGATGATGTGGCTCTGCAGCTCGTCCTCGTTGGACAGGCCCAGCTCGCGCATCCGCGTCTGCGCGGCGGCGCTGTCCTTCCACTGCTCCTTGGGGCACTCGTCGCCGCCGAGGTGGATGAACTCGGACGGGAAGAGCTCCAGGACCTCCTCCAGCACCCCCTCGAAGAACCGCAGGGTGGCCTCGGACGGGTTGAGCACGTTGTGGCTGACGCCCCAGTCGGTCCACACGCCGAGGTCCGAGGTGTCCACGACGTCGGTGTTGCCCAGCTCGGGGTAGGCGGCCACGACGGCCTGGGTGTGGCCGGGCAGCTCGATCTCGGGCACCACCGTGACGCCCCGCTCGGCCGCGTAGGCGACGATCTCGCGCAGGTCCGCCTGGGTGTAGAAACCGCCGTGCGGGCGGTCGTCACGGCGCTGGCCGGCCCGGTAGCCGACCATCGAGCGCTCGCGCCAGGCGCCCTTCCCGGTCAGCAGCGGGTAGCGCTTGATCTCCACCCGCCAGCCCTGGTCGTCGGTCAGGTGCAGGTGCAGGACGTTGAGCTTGTGCGCGGACAGCTGGTCGATGAAGCGCAGTACGTCGGACTTGGGCAGGAAGTGCCGGGCGACGTCCAGCAGCGCGCCGCGCCAGCCGAACCGGGGCGCGTCCTCGACGTCCACGCCGGGCAGCACCCACTCCGAGCGCAGCGGGGCGCGCCGGTAGGCGTCCGGGCCGAGCAGCCGGCGCAGCGTCTGGGCGCCCCAGAGCGCGCCGGCCGGTCCGCCGGCGGTGAGCACGGCGTGGCCGGGGCGCACCGAGATCCGGTACGCCTCGGCGGCCAGCGTGCCGTCGTGGACCAGTTCGACGCCCTCACCGGGCCGCCCTGGGGCGAGCGGCAGGCCGGTGGCGGCGGTCAGCGAGGAGCGCAGCCACCGTTCGGCCCCGGCCAGCTCCGGCGGTGCGGTCAGGGTGGTCGTCCGGTCGAGCGGGAAGTCCTGGTCCGGGAGGCGGACGGAACTCACGGGGGCGGGAATGAGGTCCATTGCGCCATCCTCCCCCGGCCCCGACGACCGGCATAGACCACCCGGCAATCGCGGTGCTATGCAAAACGGTGGTGCGGGAAGCGGAACGGCCTACTTGCCCTTGTCGTCGCCGCCCTGCGGCTTGCCGATGCCGTCGTAGATCTCCTTGCACATCGGGCAGACCGGGTACTTCTTCGGGTCGCGCCCGGGCACCCACACCTTGCCGCAGAGCGCCACCACGGGGGATCCGGAGAGGGCGCTCTCCATGATCTTGTCCTTCTGGACGTAGTGCGCGAAGCGCTCGTGGTCGCCGTCCCCGTGGGACACCTGCGGGACGGGCTCGACCAGGGTGCCGGTGCCGAGGCCGCGCTCGGGCTCAAGAGTGCTCATGGGTGCCAAGTCTATGGGCGCCCCGCGAAACCGGGCCAGTGTCGCGGCGGCCCGCCGCCGTCGCGTCCGCGCACACCGCCCCCGGCCCCCTCAGTTGAGGGTCGGGTCGTCCGGATAGCTCGCCAGCAGGGCCAGCGGCCCGCGCTGGCGGCGCAGCACCCCGCGCCAGAGCCGCTCCGGCTCGGGGCTGGAGATGTCCCCCGGCTCGCAGTCCACCAGGTACCAGGCGCCGCTGGAGATCTCCGCCTCCAGCTGCCCCGGCGCCCAGCCCGCGTACCCCGCGAAGATCCGCAGCGCGCCGAGCTCGCCGGCCAGCACCTCGGGCGGCGCCTCCAGGTCCACCAGGCCGATCGCGCCGTGCACCCGCCGCCAGCCGAGCGGCTCCCCGCTGCCCGGCTCGCCCGGCGCCACCGCCAGGCCGAGCGCCGAGTCCAGGGCCACCGGCCCGCCCTGGAACACCACCGAGGGCCGGCCGACCAGCACGCCCCAGCCGTCCAGCACGCTGCCGACCTCGACCGGCGTCGGCCGGTTCAGCACGACGCCGAGCGCCCCCTCGGCGTCGTGGTCGAGGAGGAGCACCACCGCCCGGGCGAAGTTCGGATCGGTGAGCACGGGCGTCGCGACGAGCAGACGGCCGGTGTGGGACCGGCCTCCGTGCGAATGGGCCGCCGTCATGTCCACATGATCCCGCAGAACCCCCGGCGGCGGACACCCGAGAACCGGTGGGCCGGGGAACGCGCCACGAACACCCGTACGGACGCACCGGCGCGCGCCGCGACGCCCGGGGAGAGCACCATCACGGGAGAGGCTCACGGGAACCATCGGCACGACCACTAACATCTACTGATGGTGGACGCCCGTCCACGGTGCCGATTCGGTCACGCCGGGGGCCCGACGCGCCCGTGCAACCGTTCCACCGCATGGCTCGTCGCCGAGCCCCACCCACCCCTCTGGCACCCCGGATTGCGAGAACGATGACCGACGACGTCCTGCTGGTCCACGGCGGAAACCCGCTGGAAGGCGAGATCCGCGTCCGCGGTGCGAAGAACCTGGTGCCCAAGGCCATGGTCGCCGCCCTGCTCGGGCAGGGCCCCAGCAGACTGCGCAACGTCCCGGACATCCGCGACGTCAAGGTGGTCCGCGGGCTGCTCCAGCTGCACGGCGTGACCGTGCGCACCGGCGACGAGGACGGCGAGCTGATCCTCGACCCCTCGCACGTGGAGAGCGCCAACGTCGCCGACATCGACGCGCACGCCGGTTCCTCGCGCATCCCGATCCTCTTCTGCGGCCCGCTGCTGCACCGCCTGGGCCACGCCTTCATCCCGGGCCTGGGCGGCTGCGACATCGGCGGCCGTCCGGTCGACTTCCACTTCGAGGTGCTGCGCCAGTTCGGCGCCACCATCGAGAAGCACCCGCAGGGCACCTACCTGGTCGCCCAGCAGCGCCTGCGCGGCACCAGGATCGAGCTGCCCTACCCCTCGGTCGGCGCGACCGAGCAGGTGCTGCTCACCGCGGTGCTCGCCGAGGGCGTCACGGAGCTGCGCAACGCGGCCATCGAGCCGGAGATCGTCGACCTCATCTGCGTGCTGCAGAAGATGGGTGCGATCATCACCCTGGGCACCGACCGCACCATCCTGATCACCGGCGTCGACGAGCTGGACGGCTACAACCACCGGGCGCTGCCGGACCGCCTGGAGTCGGCCTCCTGGGCCTGCGCGGCACTGGCCACCAAGGGCGACATCTACGTCCGCGGCGCCCGCCAGCTGGAGATGATGACCTTCCTCAACACCTTCCGGAAGGTCGGCGGCGCCTTCGAGGTGGACGACGAGGGCATCCGGTTCTGGCACCCGGGCGGCGAGCTCAAGGCGATCGCCCTGGAGACCGACGTGCACCCCGGCTTCCAGACCGACTGGCAGCAGCCGCTGGTGGTCGCGCTGACCCAGGCGACCGGCCTGTCCATCGTGCACGAGACGGTGTACGAGTCGCGGCTGGGCTTCACCGGCGCGCTCAACCAGATGGGCGCGCACATCCAGCTCTACCGCGAGTGCCTGGGCGCCACGCCGTGCCGCTTCGGCGCCCGCAACTTCCTGCACTCCGCGGTGGTCTCCGGCCCGTCCAAGCTGATCGGCTCCGAGCTGGTCATCCCGGACCTGCGCGGCGGCTTCTCGTACCTGATCGCGGCGCTGGCGGCCGAGGGCACCTCGACCGTGCACGGCATCGACCTGATCAACCGCGGCTACGAGAACTTCATGGACAAGCTGCGCGACCTCGGCGCCCAGGTCGAGCTGCCGAGCGAGCGGGCCGACGAGGAGCTGGTCAGCGCCTGACCGGCGCCCCCGCCGACGGCGGGAGGCCGGGCCCCCAGGACGGGGACCCGGCCTCCCGGGCGTTCAAGGGGTGGTTCAGGCGCCCTTGGCGGCTTCCTTCAGCTTGGAGCCGGCGCTGACCTTGGCGCTGTAGCCCTCGGGGATCTGGATCGGCTCGCCGGTCTGCGGGTTGCGGGCGGTGCGAGCGGCACGGTGGGTGCGCTCGAAGGTCAGGAAACCGGGGATGGTGACCTTCTCGTCGCCCTTGGCGACGACCTCGCCGACGATCTCGGCGAAGGCGGCCAGAACGGCGTCGGCGTCCTTGCGGGTCACCTCGGCGCGCTCGGACAGCGCGGCCACCAGCTCACTGCGGTTCATGTGTACTCCTGTGGTCTGTTCGCTTGCGGTGTGCGGGGGCCCATCGGTGCTCCCACCGGGGGCACCCGGATGGGCCGCAGGTCCGCACACTGTGCTCATGCAGGCAATGCGTGGTCGCGAGCCGGGTCCGCACCCAGTGCCGCGCGCCGTGCCGTCGAAGGCCCGCCCGCCTGCCCGGATACGAATCCTGCCCCGACCGGCCCCGAGAATGCCAATCGGGCACCGGCGGCACGACCCGAACAGCGCCCGCCCGCCGGAGGTGTGACGCTCCGTCGGCTCCGGCGGACCGGGCGCGGGCGGCGGTCGGGAGGACGCGCCGGAAGGCCAGGGGGACGTTCCGTACTTGTCGGACACGCCTGCCCCGTGCAGGGCTACCGTACGCCCTAGGTCCGACAAGCCCAAACACGCCCCTCGCCCTTGTGTCGCAAGGGTTCGGGGCGGGAAGGGGCGGGTACGACCGCTAATCGGCCATTTGACCGACCCTTGACACATCGCGGCCGTCCGCCGCACGGGCCCGGCGCAGGGGCCCCGCGGCGCGCTCCGGCGTCAGAGCCTCACCGCGGGGAAGGAGGCGGTGTCGAGCGTGCCGACGATGCCCGGGGTCGGCCGCGAGGGCGCGGGCTCCTCCGAGGCGGCGGCCAGCGCGGCCTCCCGGACGGCGGCCGCGACGGTCTTGGCGACGTCCTTGTGGAACACGCTGGGGATGATGTAGTTCGGGTTGCGCTCGTCGTCGCCGACGGTGGCCGCCAGGGCCCGCGCGGCGGCGATCATCATCTCGGTGTTGACGGTGCGGCTCTGGGCGTCCAGCAGGCCGCGGAAGACACCGGGGAAGACCAGCACGTTGTTGATCTGGTTCGGGAAGTCGCTGCGGCCGGTGGCCACCACCGCGGCGGTCTGCCGGGCCACCGCCGGGTCGACCTCCGGGTCCGGGTTGGCGAGCGCGAAGACGATCGCGTCCTTCGCCATGGTGGCCAGGTCGTCGCCGTCCAGCACGTTCGGGGCGGAGACCCCGATGAAGACGTCGGCGCCGGCCACGGCCTCCTTGAGGGTGCCGGTGCGGCCCGAGCGGTTGGTGTGCTCGGCGATCCAGCGCAGGCTGTCGTTGAGGTCGTCACGGCCCTCGTGGACCACGCCGCGCACGTCCGCCACGGTGGCGTGCTCGACACCGGCCGCCATCAGCAGCTTGAGGATCGCGGTGCCCGCGGCGCCCGCGCCCGACATCACCACCCGGATGTCGCCGATCTCCTTGCCGACCACCTTGAGCGCGTTCATCAGCGCCGCCAGCACCACGATCGCGGTGCCGTGCTGGTCGTCGTGGAAGACCGGGATGTCCAGGGCCTCGCGCAGCCGGGCCTCGATCTCGAAGCAGCGCGGCGCGGAGATGTCCTCCAGGTTGATGCCCGCGAAGCCCGGGGCGATCGCCTTGACGATGGCCACGATCTCGTCGGTGTCCTGGGTGTCCAGGCAGATCGGCCAGGCGTCGATGCCCGCGAAGCGCTTGAACAGGGCCGCCTTGCCCTCCATGACCGGCAGCGCGGCGGCCGGGCCGATGTTGCCCAGGCCCAGTACGGCGGAGCCGTCGGTGACCACCGCGACGCTGTTGCGCTTGATGGTGAGGCGGCGGGCGTCCTCGGGGTTCTCGGCGATCGCCATGCAGACCCGGGCGACACCCGGGGTGTAGATCATCGAGAGGTCGTCGCGGTTGCGGATCGGCAGCTTCGAGGACATCTCGATCTTGCCGCCGAGGTGCATCAGGAAGGTACGGTCCGAGACCTTGCCGATGCTGACGCCGTCGATCGCCCGGAGCTTCTCGACGATCTCCTCACCGTGCGCCACCGAGGCGGCGGCCACCGTCACGTCGATGCGCAGCGCCTCCAGCCCGGAGGCGGTCACGTCGAGGCCGGTCACCGAGCCGCCGGAGGACTCCACCGCCGTGGTGATCGCGCTGACGGCGTTGCCTCTGGCCGGCACCTCCAGCCGCACCGTGATCGAGTTCGAGACACTGGGCACCGTCGCCATCGACGTTCCTTCTTCCGTCCGTCCACGAGGTCAACAGATTGTTGATGTCCCTCGCCAGCGCATGCTAGACATCGATGGTCGCACCTACCGGGGCATAGTCAGAAATAACGTTCATTGAGTGTGCGGATCCGACAACTTCTTGCCTCTGCCGCCCGATGCGTTACATTGGACGGGACACCGGCTCGATCCAAGCCCCCGGGCCCAACCTTCGTCCCTTCGAGGGACCACTTGCCGCGAGGCGAGCATGGCGGGTCGGTGTCGTAGCCACTGAAGGCCCCTCACCCACCGGGTGGGGGGCCTTCGCCGTGGTCGCGGACCGTGACGGCGTACGGCCGGCCCGGGCGGGCCGGCCGTACGGACCGTCAGCCGTGCCGCCGCCCGCCGGTCAGTCGTGCAGCAGCGCGGGCACGCCGGCCGCGTCCGGCAGGTCGTCCGGACCGGACAACACGGTCAGCCGCTGGGTCGCCCGGGTCAGCGCCACGTACAGCACCCGCAGGCCCGCCTCCGACTCCCCGGCGATCCCGGTCGGGTCGGCCACCACGGTCGCGTCGTACTCCAGGCCCTTGGCCTCCAGGCTGCCCAGCGCCACCACTCGCTCGCCCAGCCCCTCGGCCCAGCCCGCCGCCTCGGCCCGCCGGTCCATCGGCACCACCACGGCCACCGTGCCGTCCACCTCGCCCAGCAGCCGCTCCAGCTCGGCCCGCGCGGCCGCGCCGAACGCCTCGGGCGACGGGTCGGTGACGGCCGCGAAACGCGGCTCGACGCCCACCCGCCGCACCGCGCTCGGCGACGGCGTGCCCGGCGCGGCCAGCGCCAGCACCTTGGCCGCCACCTCCGCGATCTCGGCGGGGTTGCGGTAGTTCACGGTCAGCGTGAAGCGGCGGCGGGGCTTGCCGGACAGCACCTCGTCCAGCGCGGCCTGCGCCTCCTCGGGGAACGGCCAGGAGGACTGCGCCGGGTCGCCGACGATGGTCCAGGTGGCCATCCGGGACCGGCGGCCGATCATCCGCCACTGCATCGGGGTGAGGTCCTGCGCCTCATCGACGATCACGTGCGCGTACTCCACGCGCTCGACCGGGACCCTCTCGCGCTGCCGGGCGGACCGGTCGGCGAAGGTGGTGACCTCCTCCAGACCGCTCAGCAGGTCCACCGCGTCCACCTCGCGGACCTTGGGCCGGGTCGGCTCACCGAGCAGCAGCTGCAGCTCGTCCACCAGCGCCACGTCGTGCGCCGACAGCGCGCCCTCGCCGCGCTCCGACAGGTGCCGCCAGGAGCCGGCCAGCAGCTTCGCCTCGTCCGGGGTGACCGCACGGCGGGCGATCCGGTTGATGTGCCGGGCCTGCCGCAGGGTGCCGAGCACCCGGCGCGGGGTGACCGCGGGCCACCAGGCGTCCAGGAAGTCCAGGAACGGCGCCTCGTCCGAGACGTACTCGTCGAAGGACTCCTTCTCCTCCTGGCGCTGCTCGCGGGCGTAGTGGTCGGCGGGCCTCGGCAGGTGGCGGGTGGCCTGCTGCCAGAGCGCGTCCAGCAGCAGCCGGCGGGCGCGCGGGCGCAGCAGGTTGAGCGGGGTGCCGCCGGAGCCGATGACGTTGCCGCGCACCGCCTTGAGCCGGCCTGCGTCCAGCTTGAGCACCTCGCCGCGGGCGACCACCTTGAGCTCCTGCGGCGCGCCCAGCTCCAGCGCGGCCCGGGCGGCCCGGCGCAGCAGCTGGACCATCCTGGCCGAGCCCTTGATCCGGGCCGCCTCCGGGGTGTCGTAGGTGCCGGCCTCGATGCCGTCGACCAGCGAGCCGACCGCGCGGATGGCGACCTGGCCCTCCTCGCCGAGCGAGGGCAGCACGCCCTCGGTGTAGGAGACCAGCAGCGGGGTCGGCGAGACCACCAGGATGCCCCCGGCGTAGCGGCGGCGGTCCTGGTAGAGCAGGAAGGCCGCCCGGTGCAGCGCGACGGCGGTCTTGCCGGTGCCGGGGCCGCCGGTGACCAGGGTCGCACCGGCCGCGGCGGCGCGGATCACCTCGTCCTGCTCCTTCTGGATGGAGGAGACGATGTCGCGCATCGAGTGGCTGCGGGCACGGCCGAGCGAGGCCATCAGCGCGCCGTCGCCGACCACCGCCAGCTCCCGGCCGTCCAGGGTGGGGGTGAGGTCGGGGCGCAGCAGGTCGTCCTCGACGCCGATCACCCGGCGGCCCTTGGAGCGGATCACCCGGCGGCGGATCACCCGGCCGGGCTCCAGCGGGGTGGACCGGTAGAACGGCGCCGCGGCCGGGGCCCGCCAGTCGATCACCAGCGGGCCGTACTCCGCGTCCAGCACCCCGAGCCGGCCGATGTGCAGGGTCTCGGAGACGGCCGGGTCGGCCGGGTCGAGCGGGGTGTTGGAGGGGATGCCGTGCTCCTCCGGGGCGTCGGGCCGCTGCAGGTCGATGCGGCCGAACAGGAAGTCCTCGAACTCGTTGTTGAGCCGCTGGAGGTGCGCGCCGGCCCGGTAGACCTGGGCGTCGCGCTCGGCGAGCGCGCCGGGGGTGCCGACCTGCACCCGCTTGGCGGCGTCCTCCAGGATGTACTCGGCTTCGGCGAGCTTCTCCTCCAGCCGGTGGTAGACGGTGTCGAGGTGGCGCTGCTCACCGGCGATCTCGCGCTCGCGCACGGTCTCGTGGTCGGTGGCGGTGGTGTCCATGGTGCTGGTGTCCGTGTTGCTCTGCATGGCCTCGGTGGTTGCGGCGGAATCCGGCTCCGGGAAACGAGCGGACGGACGATCCTACGCCCCGGCCGAGGGAAACGTGAAGGCCGCCCTCCGCAACGCGGTGGACGGCCTTCACTCTGTGAACATGGGGTGGTGGAGATGCCGGGAATCGAACCCGGGTCCAGTGGAGTCAATTCAGGGCTTCTCCGAGCGCAGTCCGCTGTGCTTTTCTCGGCCCTGGCGGTCACACGGACAAGCCGCCAACAGGCCCAGCTGCTGTTTGATTTCCCATCCACCCCCGCAGCCCGGGCGGACGGTTGAGTTCCCTAGATTATGCCAGGGTCCGGGTCGGGAACCCCCCGGTCTGACACCCAAGCGCTATCGGTGCTTATTAGGCAGCGAGAGCGAACTGCTGGGAATCGCGCTTAGAGTTGGCGATTATTTTTTTGCGACACGTGGTTAACGAGATCATTGCCGCGTTCCTCGGCTCGCTTCCCCTGTTTCAACATCCCCTGTCGAAACCGATCATCCCCATGTTTTTTTGAGAAACAGCGCGAACGGTCACCCGTCCGTGGTGCTGGGCCCCATGGTACGCGAGGCTGCCAGCAAGGGTCCAGCCGATTAACGCTGGCGTCGCCGGGCGGCCGCGACGGCGCGGGCCGTCTCGCGGGTGTCCTGCTTCTCCCGCAGGGTCTGCCGCTTGTCGTACAGCTTCTTGCCGACCGCGAGCGCCAGTTCGAGCTTCACCCGGCCGTCCTTGAAGTACAGCGAGAGCGGGACGAGGGTGTGGCCGGCGTCCCGGACCGTCGTCTCGATCTTGCGGATCTCCAGCTTGTGCAGCAGCAGCTTGCGCTTGCGCCGGGCCGCGTGGTTGGTCCACGTCCCCTGGGTGTACTCGGGGATGAAGACGTTGTCGATCCACGCCTCGTGGTTCTGGATGTAGGCGTAGCCGTCGACCAGGTTGGCCCGCCCCTCGCGCAGTGACTTCACCTCCGTGCCGGTGAGCACGAGACCGCACTCATAGGTGTCGAGGATGGTGTACTCGTGTCGCGCCTTCTTGTTCTGCGCGATCAGCTTGTGTCCGGTTTCCTTTGCCATAGCGCGGTCATTCTCGCACCTCCGCCCGGTGCCGGGCAGCCCCTTTACGCGCGGCTGCCGAGACCCTCCAGCACCCGCAGGGCGAGCGCGGCGGCGTCCTCGGAGGCGCCCGCCGGGACGTCCGGGGCCAGTCCGGTGCCCTCCGGGGAGCGGCCGGCCGGGGTGTAGTAGCGGCCGACGGTCAGTTCCAGCACCGCGCCGTCGGCGAGCCGGCTGGGCTGCTGGACGGTGCCCTTGCCGAAGGTGCGCCCGCCCACCACCACGGCCCGGCCGCGGTCCTGGAGGGCTCCGGTGAGCAGTTCAGCGGCGCTCATGGTGCCGCCGTCGACCAGCACCACCAGCGGGGTGCGCTGATCGCCGCCGGGCGGGGCGGTCAGCTCCCGGGTGCCCCCACGGTCCTGGTACGAGCCGACCGGGCCGCCGTCCAGGAACACCCCGGCGGTGTCGGCGGCCTCGTCGACCAGCCCGCCGGAGTTGCCGCGCAGGTCGAGCACCACGCCGGCCCGCGCGTCGCGCGCGGCGGCGCGCACCTGCTCGCTCACGCCGGAGGTGAAGGCGCGCACCGCGATCCGCACCACTCCGCCGGCCAGGTGCTCGACGGTCACCTGCTGGGTGTCCAGCAGCGCCCGGCGCAGCCGGACCTCGCGCTCCTCCCCCTCCTCGCGCCGCACCGCCAGCACGACCTCCGAGCCGGGCTGCCGCTCGGCGCCCTCGCGTCCGCGCAGCCGGGCGACCACCTCGGTGACCGGCAGCCGGTCCGCCTGGTCGTCACCGATCCGCAGCAGCCGGTCGCCGACCGCGATCCCGGCCTCGGCGGCGGGACCGGCGGACCGCACCTGGGAGACGGTGGTGACGCCGTCCTCGCCGCGGCCCACCGACAGACCCACGCCGAGGTAGCGGCCGTCCAGGCCCTGGCTGAACTCGGCGTACTCCTGGGCGCTGTAGTACGCGCCCCAGCGGTCGCCGGTGGCGCCGATCAGGTGCTCGGCCTGCTGCTCGGAGAGGTCGGCGCCAGCCGGGTCCTGGCCCGCGCCGATGGTCGCGGCGGCGGGCCGGGCGGTGTCGGCCGACGGCGGACCCGGCGTCGTACCGGGCTCGCCCCAGGCGCCGGTGGCGGCTCCCGTCAGCAGGACCACGCCGAACACCAGGCTGAGGGTGGCCACCTGACGCGCCGCGCGGGAAGTGACTGGCATGACCGGAGTCTAGGGCGTGTCCGGGACGCCTCGGCCCGCGCCGGTCGGCGGCGGAAC
>NZ_BAAAKJ010000025.1:0-6769 GCF_039527695.1 Kitasatospora putterlickiae | reverse complement strand
TCGGGACCGTCCCGGCCTAGACCTTGAGGTACTTGCGGAGGGTGAAGAAGGCCGCGATGCCGGCCATGCCCATACCCACCACGACCAGCAGCGGAATGACCGCCAGCACCGAGGACAGGCCGATGAAGTGGATGAACTGCACCCGCTCGGCGAGCCAGTTCTGGACGAAGAAGTGGCCGCCGAGCAGCAGTCCGGAGGCCATCACCGCGCCGAGCAGCGCGGAGAACGCGGCCTCCGCGATGAACGGCATCTGCACGTAGAAGTTCGAGGCGCCGACCAGGCGCATGATGCCGGTCTCGCGCCGCCTGCTGTACGCCGACACCCGGACCGTGTTGACGATCAGCAGCAGGGCGACGAAGAGCATCAGCACCATGATGACGAAGGCCGCCGTCTGGAGGCCGTTCAGCAGGCCGAAGAGGTTCTCCAGGATCTTCCGCTGGTCCTCGACCGACTTGACGCCGGGTTTGCCGGCGAAGGCGCTCTGGATGACGTCGTACTTGGTCGGGTCCTTGAGCTTGACCCGCCAGGACTGCGGGATGGCCTCCGGGCCGAGGACGGAGATGAGCGGGTTGTCCGGGTTCATCTCCTTCCAGTGCTTGTACGCCTCGGCGGAGTTCTCGAAGGTCGAGGACTGCACCACCGAGTCCATCTTGTCCAGCTGGGTCTTGATGTCGGCGATCTGCTGGTCGGTGGCCGCGCCCTTGTCGCACTGGGGCGAGTTCCGGGCGTCGGCCTTGGTGCAGAAGTAGATGCTCACCTCGACCTTGTCGTACCAGTACCCCTTCATCGAGTTGACCTGGTCGCGGACCAGGAGGGAGGCACCGGCGAGGGCGAGGGAGAGCGCGACGCTGACGACGACCGCGATGGTCATCGTCAGGTTGCGGCGGAGACCCACACCGATCTCCGACAGGACGAACTGGGCGCGCATGCGTTCAACAACTCCAGGGTCGGTACTGCTGGTCGGGCGAGGCGGGCGGGCG
This sequence comes from Kitasatospora putterlickiae, assembly GCF_039527695.1. Lineage (NCBI taxonomy): Bacteria > Bacillati > Actinomycetota > Actinomycetes > Kitasatosporales > Streptomycetaceae > Kitasatospora > Kitasatospora putterlickiae. The sequence continues at coordinate 5,789 of NZ_BAAAKJ010000025.1, read as the reverse complement.
GCCCACGGGGTCAGCGCCGATCGGTCAGTGCTGGTATCCGTAGACGCCGCGGGCCTGGTCGCGGACCAGCAGCCCCTTGTCGAGCTCGATGACGCGCTTGCGCATCTGGTCGACGATGGCCTGGTCGTGGGTGGCCATCAGCACGGTGGTGCCGGTGCGGTTGATCCGGTCGAGCAGCTTCATGATGCCGACCGAGTTCTGCGGGTCGAGGTTGCCGGTGGGCTCGTCCGCGATCAGCAGCATCGGGCGGTTCACGAACGCCCGGGCGATCGCCACGCGCTGCTGCTCACCACCGGACAGCTCGCCCGGCATGCGGTCCTCCTTGCCGCCGAGGCCGACCAGGTCGAGCACCTCGGGCACCACCTTGTTGATGGCGCTCTTCGGCTTGCCGATGACCTCCAGCGCGAACGCGACGTTCTGCGCGACGGTCTTGTTCGGCAGCAGGCGGAAGTCCTGGAAGACGGTGCCCAGCTGGCGGCGCATGTGCGGCACCTTCCAGTTGGACAGCTTGCCCAGGTCCTTGCCCAGCACGTGCACCTCACCGTTGCTGGGGCGCTCCTCGCGCAGGCACAGGCGCAGGAAGGTGGACTTGCCCGAGCCGGACGAGCCGACCAGGAAGACGAACTCGCCCTTCTCGATCTCCAGCGAGACGTTGTCCAGGGCGGGACGGTTCTGCTTGGGATAGGTCTTGGAGACGTTGTCGAATCTGATCACGGCTGCATCACGGAGGCCATCCTAGGCGGCGCCAGTCCTGGGTCGGTCCGCCCCTCGGTATGCCCGGCCCGGGGCGGGCGAGGGGAGCGGAACGGCCGCTCCCGGCTTGGGACCATACGCGAACGGGTGCCCGGCCCGCAGGTTCAGGCCGCGACAAGGCCACGGAACCGGAGGAGAATGTCCCGGTATGCCCCGAAAATTGGGAGCCATCTCACAGCGCGGGGGCCGGAACGCCCGGAACCTGGCACAGTGGAGGGTGCGGTCGGGCACGACCGCTCCGCCGCACAGGGCATGAGAAGGAACCAAGGCCCGGTCCGGTGCGTTTGCAGTAGCAGCGAGGAGGAGATCGCATGACCTGCGACCATCTGGTGTGCGCCCACTGCAACGGCCGCGTCAGCGAGGGCCGCTGCCCCGCGTGCCGTGCCACCCGGGCCCGGCTGCAGGAGCAGCAGGGCCCGTTCGCCGCGCTCTCCCCCGCGATGCTGCTGGCCGTCCTGGCCGGACTGCTCGCGGTGGCGCTGATCGCGCGGCAGGCGCTGGCCTGAGCGAAGACGTACGTACGGGAAGGCCCCCGACCGGTGAACCGGTCGGGGGCCTTCCTCCGTTCCGCCCTGCGCGGGCCGCGGACTACTGCGCGGCGGTCTCGCGCTGCTTGCGCCAGCGGATGCCGGCCTCAATGAAGCCGTCGATGTCGCCGTCCAGCACGCCCTGCGGGTTGCCGACCTCGAACTCGGTGCGGACGTCCTTGACCATCTGGTACGGGTGCAGCACGTAGGAGCGCATCTGGTTGCCCCAGGAGCTGCCGCTGTCCTTGAGCGCGTCCATCGCCGCGCGCTCCTCCTGGCGGCGCCGCTCCAGCAGCTTGGCCTGGAGGACGTTCATCGCGGACGCCTTGTTCTGGATCTGCGAGCGCTCGTTCTGGCAGGAGACCACCACGCCGGTCGGGATGTGCGTGATGCGCACCGCCGAGTCGGTGGTGTTGACGCCCTGGCCGCCGGGGCCGGAGGCGCGGTAGACGTCGATGCGCAGCTCCGACTCGTCGATGTCGACGTGGTCGGACTGCTCGACGACCGGCAGCACCTCGACACCGGCGAACGAGGTCTGCCGGCGGCCCTGGTTGTCGAACGGGGAGATGCGGACCAGACGGTGGGTGCCCTGCTCGACGGAGAGGGTGCCGTAGGCGTAGGGGGCCTTGACGGTGAAGGTCGCGGACTTGATGCCGGCCTCCTCCGCGTACGAGGTGTCGTACACCTCGGTCGGGTACCCGTGCCGCTCGGCCCAGCGCAGGTACATGCGCATCAGCTGCTCGGCGAAGTCGGCGGCGTCCACGCCACCGGCCTCGGCGCGGATGTTGATCAGCGCCTCGCGGGCGTCGTACTCGCCCGACAGGAGGGTGCGGACCTCCAGCTCCTCGACCGCCTTGGCGACGGCCACCAGCTCGGTCTCGGCCTCGGCGCGGGTGTCCGCGTCGTCCTCGGCCTCGGCCAGCTCGAACAGGACGCCCAGGTCGTCGATGCGGCCGCGGAGGCCCTCGACCCTGCGCAGTTCGCCCTGGAGGAAGGAGAGCCTGCTGGTCACCTTCTGCGCGTTCGCGAGGTCGTCCCACAGGTCGGGGGCGGCTGCCTCCTCCTCCAGGCGCGCGATGTCGGCCCGGATCTTGTCCAGGTCGAGGACGGCCTCGATCGACCCCATGGTCGTTTCGAGGTTCTTGAGCTCTTCGGAAGGATCGACGGCTGCCACGCCCCCCAGGGTAATGGTTCCCGGGGTGCACATGACGACCGCGGGTACGTCCGGGGGTCCGCGGGCGCCCGGAGCGCGCCGCGACGGACCCGAGGGTCCGTCTTCAAACCCCCGCCTGCCGGGCGACCCCTGGGCACGCACCTCGCCGCGTTGTCGTCGGTCGCCAATGGCCCCCAGCCTGACGGCCGGGAGGTGCCCCCACCGCATGGACTCCCTCCTCCGCCTTGCGATGCACGCACCCAGACGCCGCCCGGCCCGCCCTCCGGGCGGACGACGGGGGTTTGAAGACGGACCCTACGGCGCCCTCGGGGCGCTCGACGCTCCGGACGGGCGGGGCCCGGGTCCGGCGTCCGGGGCGGTGGCGGCGAAGGCGGTCCAGGCCGCGGCGGCGCCGGCCAGCAGCAGGACCACCGCCAGCAGCACGGCCAGCACCCGGCGGCGGCGCAGCAGCGCCTGGCGGTCCCGGCGGTGGGCCGCGCCCGGGGTGGTGCGCTGGGCCCGCGACTCGGCCGCGTAGGAGGCCAGCTCGTGCGCGGACGGGCGGCGCAGGCTGGTGTGGGTGTCCCGGGTGGAGTCCGGGGCGACGCCTGGCACCAGCGGCACGGCCGGGCCGCGGCGGCGCTTGTGGGTGCCGGGGGCGGCGTCCACCTCGGCGTACACCGCCTCGCCGGGGGTCAGCTGCTCCTCGGCCGGCGCCCGGCCCTGCTGCGGGACGGCCAGCACCGGCAGCCCGGCCAGGGCCGGAAGCTGCTCGCGCAGCCGGGCGGCCAGTTCGGCGGCGCGCAGCCGGGAGGCCGGGGCCTTGGCGAGGCACTCGGCGATGATCCGCCACAGGCCGTCGGGCAGACCGGGGATCGGCGGCACCTGCTCGGTGACGTGCCGGCGCAGCACCGCGCCGGTGTGGCCGCCGCCGAACGGGGTGAAGCCCGCGAGCAGCTCGTACAGCACGGTGGCGAGGGCGTAGATGTCGACGGCGGCGCGCGGCTCCAGGCCCTCGATGATCTCGGGGGCGAGGTAGTCGGGGGTGCCGATGATCCGGGTGGCGCGGGTGCGGCGCGGGGCGTCGACCAGCCGGGCCACGCCGAAGTCGGTCAGCTTGGCGCGCGGGGCGCCGCCCGGGCCGGGCGCGGCGGAGAGGTCGAGCAGGACGTTCTCCGGCTTGACGTCCCGGTGCACGATGCCGGCCGCGTGCGCGGCGGCCAGGCCGTCGGCGACGTCCGCGATCACCGAGGCGGCGAGCTGCGGGGGCAGCGCGCCGTCGCGCTCCAGCCGGGAGCGCAGGTCGGTGCCCTGGACCAGCTCCATCACCAGGGCGAGGTCGCTGCCGTCGACGACCATGTCGCGCACGCCGACCACCCGGGGGTGGTCGAGGCTGGTCAGCGCGGCGCGTTCCTGGACGAAGCGCCCGACCAGCACCTGGTCGGCGGCCAGGTCCTCGCGCAGCAGCTTGACCGCGACCGGACCGTCCGGGCCCTCGCCGAGCCAGACCGTCCCGGCCGAGCCCCGGCCGATCACCTGGTGGACGGTGTAGCGGCTGCCGATCTTGCGTGCCAATGCTGCTCCGTGGGCGGCGGGAGCGCTCGGGGAGGGTCCGGGGCGCTCGATGGGGCGGGACAACAGCGACCAACCTACGCGCCCGGACGGCCTCCGCGGGCCGCCTGAGCGTGCTCAGCGGGTCCTGAGCGGCGGGAAATCTCATGAATTGTCGATAAAACGCCAATCCCGTCGTGCGGTCCAGGCGGATGCCGTGGGCGGGCGGTCCGGAGCGGCGGCGCCCCGGTGCCGGGCGCCCCGTCAGACCACGTTGGCCGGCAGCGTCCAGCGCTGGCCGGGTGATCCGTCGCAGCCGGCCAGGTCGGCACCGCCGCCCGGCACGGACCCGGCCGCGGGGTCGCGCAGGCAGCCCGACGCGCCCTGGTTCCAGAGCGCGCCGGCCAGGCCGACCAGCCAGACGTGGTACGGCGAGCCGTTGCACGGATTGAGTGAGGCCGCGTTGCCGTCGGTGCCCAGGCACTTGCCTGCGTGCCGCAGCGTGCCGTCGGTCTCCACCGTCCACCACTGGTCGGACGAGCCGTCGCAGGGCAGCAGGGCGACCGGCTCGGGGCCGCCCGCCACGGTGCCGGGCAGGTCGGCCAGGCACTGGCCGCCGGGGGCGCCGACCGGCCCGGCCGGGCGGCCCGGGCGGACGTCGGTGGCGAAGGAGTCGGTGCGCAGTCCGGCGCCGCCGCTCCAGAGCTCGAAACCCGCCTCGATCGAGACCAGGTACCAGGAGGGGTCGACGACCCCCCGGGCCACCGCGTCCCGGACGAAGGCCCGCAGGTCGAGGCCGGTGACCGAGGTGGTCGGCGTCTGCGCCTGGTAGGCGACCATCGGCCACTGCCGGCCGTTGGCGGCGATGGTCAGCTGCCAGCTGGCGTACCCGGCCCCGGCCACGTACGCGGTGGACCCGGTGGGGCCGGCCCCCGCCGGGCGGCGGTCCAGCCAGATCATCAGCTCGGCCCCGTCCGGCTGGCCGTTCTCCGCCGGGGTGGTCGGGGTGGTGTTGAACCACAGGTCGTAGGCCACGTTGTAGTCCCCGACGGCGGGCAGCGTGGTGGACCAGTCGCTGGTCGCCCGGCCCAGTTCGGAGACCCGCAGCGGCAGTGCGCTGCCGGTGGAGCAGGTGTTCCAGTGGCAGCCGTCGAAGATCTCCGGGTAGGCGACCGGGCCGGCCGGCGGGCTCGCCGAGGCGTTCGAGGACAGCACGGTGAACCCGGGGCCGCCGTCGGTGCCCAGGCACATGGCGGTGCCGGGGCCGTAGGCGTTGTTGTCCACGACGTACCGTCCGCCGGCCACCGGCACCGTCTCGTAGTGCCCGCAGTGCGGCGTCCACGCCGCACCGGCCGCCGCCGGCCCGGCCGGCAGCAGCGCCCCCGCGACGGCGAGCAGGGCGCCCAGGAGGGCCGCCCCCCACCGGCCGGACGTGTGTCGCACCCTCATCGAAAGCCCCCCGGGATCGGTTCGTCCTGCCGTGCTCTTCGCGGTTCCCCGCGCGGTTCCCCCGGTCAGTTCTTCGCGCTGCCGAAGATGTCCGTCACCCAGTCCTTCGCGCTGGTGAACCAGTCCTGGACATCGGCCCAGTACTCGGGCAGCGGGGTGAAGTTCCACAGCGCCGCCACGGCCAGCGCCAGCACCAGCAGCACCATCAGGCAGCCCTTCAGGCAGCCCAGGCCCGGGATGTACATCCGGTTGCGGCCGCGCTGGCGCGGCTCGCGGCGCGGCGCCCCCTCACGGGGCGCCTCGCGCGGCGGCTCGGCGCGGCGCTGCGGGGGCTCGCGGTGCTGCGGTGCGGGCGG
>NZ_BAAAKJ010000024.1:12873-18304 GCF_039527695.1 Kitasatospora putterlickiae | reverse complement strand
GCTCGCCGGGCACCGCCGGCTGATCGGCCCCCGGCTGCCCGACGGCGCCGCCAACGTGCGCTCCACCGCCCTGGACACCACCGCGGGACCGGCCCGCACCGCCACGCTCTCCCCGACCGCGCCGGTCACCTTCTGCGGCGTCGAGTACCTCAGCCGCGCCGCGTGGGGCGCCGACGAGTCCAAGCGCTTCAAGAACGGCGTGGAGAACTCGCCCGCCAAGTACTACCCGCTGCAGACCCTGACGGTGCACCACACCGACACCCCGAACGCGGACGCCGACCCGGCCGCCACCGTGCGGGCGATCTACGAGTACCACGCCGTCACCCAGGACTGGGGCGACATCGGCTACCACTTCCTGATCGACGAGGCCGGCCGGATCTACGAGGGCCGCTGGTCCGGCGACGACGGTCTCCCGGCGCACGACGCCGACGGCAACGCGGTGACCGCCTTCCACACCGCCGGCTTCAACTCCGGCAACCTGGGCATCGCCCTGCTCGGCACCCTGACCGGGCAGGAGCCGACGGCGAAGGCCCGCCGCTCGCTGACCCTGCTGCTCGCCCTGCTGACCCGCACCCACGGGCTGGACCCGCAGGCCCACGTCACCTTCGTCAACCCGGTGAACGGCGTGACCAAGCCGGTCGACCTGATCAGCGGCCACCGCGACTGGCTGGCCACCGACTGCCCCGGCGGCACGATGTACGCGACGCTGCCCGCGCTGCGCGCCGAGGTCGCCGCGCTCTGACGGCCCGCCGTCGGACGGTCCGACGGCCGACCCCGGGCACCCGCCGCCCGGGGTCGGACCGCTCAGGGCGTCCACCGGCCCACCGCGGACTCCGGGGTGTCCGGTCAGGCGTGCTCGATGCCCGCCGCCCCGTCCAGGCCCAGCAGTTCGACGGCCCGCTCCCGCATCTCCACCTTGCGGATCTTCCCGGTGACGGTCATCGGGAACTCGTCCACCCGGTGCACGTAGCGCGGCACCTTGTAGTGCGCGATCCGGCCCGCGCAGTACGCGCGCAGCGCCTCGGCGGTCAGCTCGGGCGCGCCGGGCCGCAGCCGGACCCAGGCCATCAGCTCCTCGCCGTACTTGGCGTCGGGCACGCCGATGACCTGGACGTCCAGGACGTCGGGGTGGGTGAACAGGAACTCCTCGATCTCGCGCGGGTAGACGTTCTCGCCGCCACGGATCACCATGTCCTTCAGCCGCCCGGTGATGTTGAGGTAGCCCTCCTCGTCCATCACCGCGAGGTCGCCGGTGTGCATCCAGCCGTCGGCGTCGACGGCCTCGGCGGTGCGCTCGGGCTGGTCCCAGTAGCCGAGCATCACCGAGTAGCCCCGGGTGCGGAGTTCGCCGGGCGTGCCGCGCGGGACGGTCTCGCCGGTCTGCGGGTCGGCCACCTTGACCTCCAGGTGCGGGCCCACCCGGCCGACGGTGGACACCCGGCGCTCCAGCGGGTCCCCTGCGCGGGTCTGGGTGGAGACCGGGGAGGTCTCGGTCATGCCGTAGCAGATGGACACGTCCCGCATGCCCATCCGGTCGACGACCTGCTTCATCACCTCGATCGGGCACGGCGAGCCGGCCATGATCCCGGTGCGCAGGCTGGAGAGGTCGTGCTCCGCGAATCCCGGGTCGTTGAGCTCGGCGATGAACATCGTCGGCACGCCGTAGAGCGAGGTGCAGCGCTCGGCGGCCACCGCGCGCAGGGTGGCGGCCGGCTCGAAGGCCGGGGCGGGGATCACCACGCAGGCCCCGTGCGAGAGCGCCGCCAGGTTCCCCATGACCATGCCGAAGCAGTGGTAGAACGGCACGGGCACGCAGATCCGGTCCGCCTCCGTGTAGTCGCACAGCTCGCCCACGAAGTACCCGTTGTTGAGGATGTTGTGGTGCGAGAGCGTGGCGCCCTTGGGGAAGCCGGTGGTGCCCGAGGTGTACTGGATGTTGATCGGATCGTAGGGGCTGAGCTCAGCGCCGATCGCGGCCAGCCGTTCCCGGTCGCCGTTCTCCCCCGCCGCCCGCAGGTCGTCCCACCCGGGCGAGCCGATCAGCAGCACGTCCCGCAGGCCGGGACAGCGCGGGCCGGCCTCGGCGAGCATGGCCGTGTAGTCCGAGGTCTTGAAGTCGGGCACCGCCACGACGGTGCGGATCCCCGACTGCCGCAGCACGTACTCGACCTCGTGGGCGCGGTAGCCGGGGTTGACGGTCACCAGGATCGCGCCGATCCGCGCGGTGGCGTACTGGGTGAAGACCCACTCCGGGCAGTTCGGCGCCCAGACGCCGACCCGGTCGCCGGTGCCCACCCCGAGCCCGAGCAGCCCGAGCGCGACCCGGTCGACCTCGGCCGCCAGTTCCCGGTACGTCCACCTCCGACCGCTCGGCACGTCCACCAGCGCCTCCCGGTCCGGGAAGGCGGCGACGGCGCGGTCGAGCGCGGCACCGATGGTGTGCTCCAGCAGCGGCACGGAGGTGCCGCCGACGCTGATGCTGGGGGACGGGGAGGGCGAGGTCATGATGAGGGCTCCTGGACTCGTCCGGCGCAGGTCGCCCGAGTCTACGCAGCCCGCCTCTCCCCGTCACCCACTCGCGCACCACCTTTCCCGGGGGGCAGGGGGCGGGAGACGTCCCAGGTCAGGCCGCGGCGGCGGTGCGCTCGGCGGCGCCGGTGGCGGCCTTCGGGGCGCCCGGCACGGGCGGCACCGGAATGGCCGCGGCCACCGCCGCGGCGGCCAGGGCGACGCCGCAGCCGATCAGCAGGCCGACCCGGAAGCCGGCCTCGGAGGGCAGCACGTGACCGCCCGTGCTGGTGGTCAGCTGGGCGAGCACCACGCCGACGACAGCGGCCGACACCGAGGTTCCGAGCGAGCGCATCAGGGTGTTGAAGCTGTTCGCCGAGGCCGTCTCGGACAGCGGCACGGCGCTCATGATCAGCGCCGGCATCGCGCCGTACGCCAGGCCGACACCGGTGTTGCAGACCAGGGACACGATCAGCACGCCCCAGGTGGAGCCGATCAGCAGCATCGAAACCCCGTACCCGGCGGCGATCGCCAGGGCGCCGACGACCAGGGTGAACTTCGGGCCGCGCGCCGCCGAGAGCCGGCCGCCGAGCGGCGAGACGACCATCATCATCAGGCCGGAGGGCGCCATCCACAGGCCCATCGCCAGCATCGACTGGCCCAGGCCGTAGCCGGTGGCCTCGGGCAGCTGGAGCAGCTGCGGGATGATCAGCGCCTGCGCGTACATCCCGAAGCCGACCAGCACGGACGCCACGTTGGTCAGCAGCACCAGAGGGCGGGCGGTCACCCGCAGGTCGACCAGCGGTTCGGCGATCCGCAGCTCCCAGGCGCCCCAGGCCAGCAGCAGGACCACGGCGGCCGCGAACAGGCCGAGTGTGGTCCCGTCCGTCCATCCCCAGTCGCCGCCCTTGGAGACCGGCAGCAGCAGGCAGACCAGTCCGGCGCCCAGGCCGATCGCGCCGACGGCGTCGAAGCGGCCGCCGGCCGGAGCGGTCGCGGGGGCGGGCACCAGGAAGCGGATCATCGCGGCGATCCCCACGGTGAGGACGGCCGCGCCCCAGAACAGCGCGCGCCAGCTGGCGTACTGGGCGACCGCCGCCGAGATGGGCAGGCCGAGACCGCCGCCGATCCCCATCGAGGCGCTGACCAGGGCGATCGCCGAGCCGAGCCGCTCGGGCGGGAGCACCTCGCGCAGCAGGCTGATGCCGAGCGGCACCACGCCCATGCCCATGCCCTGGAGTCCGCGCCCGACGATCATCGGCAGCACGGAGGAGGTCAGCGCGCAGATCACCGAGCCGATCAGGAGCGGGGCGCAGCAGGCCAGCAGCATCCGCCGCTTGCCGAGCAGGTCGCCGAGCCGGCCGCTGATCGGCACGAACACGGCGGCCGACAGCAGGGTCGCGGTGATCACCCAGGAGGCGTTGGACGCGGAGGTGTCGAGGATCTTCGGCAGCTCGCCGATCAGCGGGGTGACCAGGGTCTGCATGATCGCGGCCACCGTGCCGGTGAGGGCGAGCGTGGCGACGATGCCCCTGGTCCGGTCAGGGGTGGCGGTAGGTGGGGCGGTCATCGGCGGGGGCTCCTCGGGTCCGTGCGGCGGTCAACGGATGTGCATCCTACACATGATATGCATGATGCATATCGACTCCGATGGGCGCACGCCTGCCATACTGTGCGCGAACACCGCAGGTCAGGGCGCCGAAGCCAGGGACGGGAAGGGCGACGTCATGAGCGGACCCAGCGAGCCCACGGACGACGTGGCGTTCGAGTACATGGTGCTCAGCCGGCACCACTACCTGAGCCCGCACGGCGCCCGGACGCACGAGAACGCGCTCGACCGCAGCGCGTACATCCTGCTCAGCCGGATCCGGGTGCAGGGCCCGATGTCGATCGGCGAGCTCAGCGACGCCTTCGGGCTCGACGCCTCCACCCTCAACCGGCAGACCGCCGCGATGAGCCGGGCCGGGCTGGTCGAGCGGATCCCCGACCCCGAGGGCGGGCTGGCCCGCAAGTTCCGCATCACCGAGGAGGGCGACCGGCGGCTCGACGAGGACCGTGCCGCGCGCGTCCACGCCCTCGACCTGGTGATGGAGGACTGGCCCGCCGAGGACATCGAGGCCTTCGCCGCGTTCCTGCGGCGCTTCAACACCGGCATCGAGCGGCTCGACGGACGGCCCTGGCCCCGCCCCTGACACCAGGTGACACCGCTGGACACCGCCACACGCCGGACCCGACCGCCCACCAGGAGCCCGACCGATGGACCGCCCGCAGGCCCCCGCCCTCCTCCTCGACGCGCTCGCCCCCGCGCACCCGGCCGGCATCCTGGACGCCGCCGAGCAGACCGAACGGCGGGGCGCGGACCGACTGGTGGTCTCCGAGACCGCCTACGACCCGTTCCTGCAGCTGGCCCGGGCCGCCGACCGCACCAGCTCCATCGAGCTGGCCACCGGCGTCGCGGTGGCCCTCGCCCGGACCCCGATGACACTCGCCTACCAGGCCTGGGGCCTGCACGCGGCGTCCGGCGGACGGGCCGTCATCGGGCTCGGCTCGCAGGTCAAGCCGCACATCGAGAAGCGCTTCGGAATGCCCTGGGACCGGCCGGCCGCGCGGATGCGCGAGTACGTGCACGCGGTACGGGCGATCTGGCACGGCTGGCAGACCGGCGAGCGGCTGCGCTTCCGGGGCGACTTCTACACCCACACCGTGATGACGCCGGTCTTCTCCCCCGACCCGATCCCGGCCGGGATGCCGCGGATCCTGCTGGCGGGCGTCGGCCCGCTGATGGTGCGCACCGCCGGCGCGGTGGCGGACGGCTTCCTCAGCCACCCGTTCACCTCGGTCGACTACCTCACCCGGCAGGTGCTGCCCGCGCTCGGCGAGACCGAGGTGGTGCTGCGCACCGTCGGCGAGCTGTTCCCCGGCG
>NZ_BAAAKJ010000024.1:0-12807 GCF_039527695.1 Kitasatospora putterlickiae | reverse complement strand
GCCTGGACCGGGCGACCCTTCGAGGTCGTCGGCAGCGTGCTCACCGCGACCGGACGCACCGAGGAGGAGCTGCGCGCCAACCTGGCGGCCGTCCGCGAGCGGCTCGCCTTCTACGCCTCCACCCCCGCCTACCGCCCGGTGCTGGCCCAACACGGCTGGGAGCAGCTGCACGAGGAACTGCACCGGCTGTCGCTGCGCGGCCGCTGGCCCGAGATGGCCGCGCTGATCGACGACCGGGTCCTCGACACCTTCGCCGTCACGGGCACCGTCGAGGAGGCCGCCCGGGAGATCCACCGCCGCTACTCCGGGCTGGCCACCCGGGTCTCGGTCAGCCTCCCGGAGGACGCCGCGCCGGACCTCGGCCTGGACGTGCTGGACGCCCTGCGCGCGCTGGACCGGCCCGCGCCGCGCTGAGTGCCGTGCCGCGCCGGGCGGTAGCGGCTACGCTCCGAGGTCGCGGTGCGGCGGACGATCCGGCCGGATAAACCGGACGCGCCGTATCATTCGGCTGCCCCGCCGGTCTCGCCGGACCCGCCTGCGGGCCCGCCCGCCGCGCCGCGCGCGGCCACCATCTCGGCGTGCACCCGCGCGCCGCGGTCCGGGGCCAGGTCGAGGCAGGCGAGCACCCCGGGGACGGCGATGCTCGGCATCAGGTGGCGGTACAGAATGGCGACCCGCTCCGCGAGGTCGGCCCGGCCGGTGAACCGCTGCGACTGGAGCTGCACGCCCACCCAGGACGCGGTCATCAGCCCGGCCGTGTCGGCCGGCACCACGTGCGGCAGCAGCTCGCCCCGCTCGCCCGCGGCGACCAGCAGCCGCTCCAGCCGGGCGATCCAGCCCGGCGCGGCGTCCACCCCGAGCCGGCGGTCCGCGGCGTGGTCCACCGAGAGCCGCACACCCGCGCTGACCAGGGGGTCGATGGGCACCAGATGGGTGACCACCATCCCGGTGTCCACGAACTCCTGCAGCTTGCAGGGCCGTTCCGGCACGGCCTCGGCCTCGAACTGCCCGTCGATGACGCCCAGCGCGAGGTCGGCCTTGGACGCGAAGTGGAAGTAGACGGCGCCGCGGGTGACCCCGGCCCGGGCGACGACCTCGCCGATGGTCGCCCGCTCGTAGCCGAACTCGTCGAACACCGAGGCCGCGGCCTCCAGAATCAGCCGCCGGGTCCGCAGCGCCCGCTCCTGTCGCACCACCACGACCACCCCCGCACACAACCGAAACAAAACCAAACAGCCCGTATCTTACCCGGGGGCACCGTTCAGCCCCACCACGGCGACCGCCTCCACCTCGACGAGCTGGTCGTGGTACCCGAGCACGGAGACCCCGAGCAGGGTGCTGGGCACGTCGTGCTCGCCGAGGTACTCGCGGTAGACGTCCCAGACGGCCACCAGGTCCGCCTGCCGGGAGGAGACGACGTACACCGTGGTGCGCACCAGGTCGGTGAGCGCGGCGCCCTCGTCCTCCAGGACGGTCATCAGGTTGCGCATCACCTGGTGCGCCTGGCCCACGAAGTCGCCCGCCGCCACCGTGCGGCCCTCGGCGTCCAGCGGGCAGGCACCGGCCAGCCAGAGCGAGCGGACCGGCGCCTCCACGGAGGCCGCGTAGGCGTAGTCGACGGCCTGGGTGAGGCGGTGGTTGCGGATCAGCCTGACGGAACTACTCATGGGTCCCTCCCGGATGGTCGTTCGGTCGCGCCGGGGCCCATCGTTGGGATCTCCCGCGGCCGCGTCAATCGATTTGCGGTCGGCGCCCCGACGGATCGGGGTCCGCGGCCGGCGAATTCACCGGTGCGGGTGATGGCGGGTGCCGGCTCCGGCCGGGATCCTGGTGGTCCGCCGATGCCCGGGCCGACGGCCGCACCGGGACCGCGCCACCGACCGAGGGGGTCACGTGCCGTTCCCGCACCTCACCAGGACCTGGGGCCGCCGCCGGATGCTGGGACTCGCCCTGGGGGCCGGCCTCGCCCCCGCCCTGGGCGCCGGTCCCGCCGCCGCCCGTCCCGGCCACGAGGACCACGAGGACCACGACCACGCGCTCGGCCAACGGGTCGCCGCCGTGGCGGCCTCGCAGATCGGCGTTCCGTACGCGTGGGGCGGCGGTGACCGGCTGGGCGCGAGCCTCGGCTTCTGCGACGAGGAGAACGGCTACCTCGACGGCCAGTGCCTGGGCGAGAGCACGGTCGGCTACGACTGCAGCGGGCTGTCGCTCCACTGCTGGTACCGGGCGAGCGGCGGCGACGTCGACCTGGCGCACTACACCGTCGCCCAGTTCCACCGCTCCGCCCCGGTGGAGCGCGCCGAACTAATCCCCGGGGACCTGCTGTTCTTCTCCCGCCCCGACGCGCCGCTGCACCACGTCGGCATCTGGGCCGGCGAGGCCGCGATGATCCACGCCGAGCACACCGGGACCCTGGTGGCCCGGCTGGAGGGCGTGCTCGGCATCCCCCGCTGGTCCCGCGAGTTCGCCGGCGCCCGCCGTCCGCTGCCGCTCGGCTGACCTCCGGGGAACGGATCCTCAGGGGGCTCCCGGCAGGTGCGCGTGGACGCGGCCGAGCAGGTCGTGCAGGACCCGGCGTTCCGCCGCGCTCAGCGGGGCCAACATCTCGTCCTGCACGGCGCGGGCCTCGGCGCGCAGTTCGGCGAGCAGGGCGCGGCCGGCATCGGTGACGGTGACCGAGACGCGGCGGCGGTCGGCGGTGTCACGGGCCCGCTCGACGTAGCCGTCGGCGGCCAGCCGGTCGGTGACCTTGGCCATGTCGCTGGGGTCCACCCCGAGCCGGCGGACCAGGTCGCGCTGCGCGTGCGGGCCGAAGTCGGCGAGAGCGGCGAGCACCGCCATGTCCCACAGCCGCAGCCCCCGGCGGGCGAGCCGCTCGGCCAGCCTGCCGCGGGCGGCCTTGCCGGTGCGGGAGAGCAGATAGGTACTGAGCTCCAGCAGCGTCGGCGGGGTCGCGGCGGGAGCGGTGGCGGCGGATTCCTCGGAGACCATGGGACAAGTCTAGGGTCGATCCCTATAGTGGGTTGACACCCACAGTTCTCCGGAGGAAGCCCCGCCATGGACGCCCCGTACCACCGCCTGCTCGTCGCCGACTTCCCCGCCTGCTTCGGCTTCTACGCCGCCGTGCTGCCACCGCTGACCGGAGCCGCCCTGGCCAAGGGCGCCCCCGAAGGCCCGTACGCCGCCTGGGACCTGACCGGCCGGACCGTGCTCTCGCTGTTCGACCGCGGAACGTCGGCCACCGCCGTCGGCACCGCCGCGCCGCCCGCCGCACCGGCCACCGGCCCGGCCGCCGACCCGCAGGCCGCTCAGGACGACGCGGTGCTGGTCCTCCGGGTCGACGACGTCGAGCGGGCCCTCGCCCACTGCCTGGGACACGGCGGCGCACCCGTCTGCGGGCCCACCGACCGGCCCGAGTGGGGCCCCGGCCTGCGCACGGCGCACCTGCGCGACCCGGAGGGCCGGCTGATCGAGCTCCAGTCGTACTGACGCCCCGCCCTGGCCCGCCGTCGTCACTCCCGGCCGCCGCCGGGGGACCCGGGCTCGTCCCACAGTTCCAGGGCGCACGCGTCAACGAGTGCGCCGATCCTGGCCAGCGCCTCGGCCACCGGCAGCGGATCGATCCGGCGGCCGTCGCGCAGCCGCAGCGCGAGCAGGCCGTCCGCCGCCTCCCGGGGACCGATGACCGCCTGGTACGGGACCAGCCGCGCCTCCCGGATCCGGGCACCGAGGCCGCCCCGCTCCGGTCCGGCGACCTCGACCCGCAGCCCGAGGTCCAGGCAGCGCCCGCGCACCCGCTCGGCCCGCTCGCGCTCCCCCTCGGAGAGCGGCAGCAGGACCAGCTGGGTCGGCGCCAGCCAGGCGGGGAAGGCCCCGCGATACAGCTCGATCAGGTGGGCGACCACCCGCTCGACGCTGCCGATGACGCTGCGGTGCACCATCACCGGGCGGTGCTTGGCGCCGTCCGGCCCGGTGTAGCGCAAGCCGAACCGCTCCGGCTGGTGGAAGTCGATCTGCACGGTGGAGAGGGTGGACTCGCGCCCGGCGGCGTCGGCGATCTGGATGTCGATCTTCGGCCCGTAGAAGGCCGCCTCGCCCTCCGCCGCCTCGAACGGCACCCCGGAGCGCCTCAGCACCTCGGTGAGCAGCGCGGTGGCCCGCTCCCAGAGCGCCGGGTCGGCCACGTACTTGCCGCCCGCGCCGGGCAACGAGAGCCGGTGGCGGACCGGCCGGATGCCGAGCGCCCGGTGCGCCCCGGCGATCAGCTCCAGGGCGGCGACCGCCTCGTCGGCGGCCTGCTCCGGGGTGCAGAAGACGTGCGCGTCGTTCAGCTGGATGGCCCGCACCCGGGTCAGCCCGCCGAGCACGCCGGACGGTTCCGAGCGGTACATACCGCCCAGTTCGGCGATCCGCAGCGGGAGTTCGCGGTGGCTCCGGGCGCGCGAACGGTAGATCAGGGCGTGGTGCGGGCAGAGGCTGGGCCGCAGCACGACCTGGTCGGCACCCAGGTCCATCGGCGGGAACATGTCGTCGCGGTAGTGCCGCCAGTGGCCGGAGATCTCGTAGAGCTCGCGTTTGCCGAGGACGGGCGAGTAGACGTGGCGGTAGCCGGCGCGCCGCTCGCGGTCGCGGATGAACTCCTCCAGGGTGTGCCGGATCGCGGCGCCGTCGGGCAGCCAGTAGGGCAGGCCGGAGCCGATCAGCGGGTCGGTGCCGAAGAGTTCGAGTTCCCGGCCGAGCCGGCGGTGGTCGGGGGCCGGGGCGGGTACGGCCCGGGGCGCGGACGCGGCCTCGGGGGCGCCGGGGTTGCTGGTCATGGCGGTGGTCTCCACTCGGACGGGCGGGCGAGTGGACCGGTACGGCGAAGCCCCGGGGCACTCGCCCCGGGGCTTCGGACTAGGTCAGCAGTCAGCGCGCCGGGACTCTCTCCGGCGTCGTCGTGAGGACGGCTGCGGCGCGCTTCATACCGTCCACGCTAGCAGTGGCCCGCCCCGGCGGGCGAGCGGTTTTCGGCGCGGGCCGCACCGGGCACCGTCAGCGCAGGACGTGGCAGCCGCGCGCCGCCAGCGCCGACAGCACCGCGGGGTCCGGGTCGACCGTGTTCCACCGCAGGTCCAGCTTCTCCAGCGCGGGCAGCGCGGCCGGGTCCGCCAGCCAGTGCGGCAGGGCGGTGATCCGGTTGTCGCGCAGGTCGAGCCGGCGCAGCAACGGCAGTGCGGCGAGCACCGCCGGGACCTCGGGGAGCGCGTTGCCGCGCAGTTCCAGTTCGCGCAGTTCGGCGAGGCCGGCGAAGGAGCCCGGCAGGGCGGTCAGCGCGTTGCCGCCCAGCCGGAGTTCGCGCAGCGCGCGCAGGCCGCCGAGGGATTCGGGCAGCGTGGTGAGCCGGTTGTGCTGGGCGCGGAGCTCCACCAGGCCGGCCATCGCGCCGAGGGCGTCGGGGAGTTCGGCGATCCGGTTCTCACCGACGTTGAGGTAGCGCAGCGCGGTGAGCCGGCCGAGCTCCGCCGGGAGCGCGGTGAGCGCGTTGTCGTGCAGGTAGAGGAAGTCGGTGAGGCCGCCGAGGCCGCCGATCTCCGGCGGTACCTCGGCGATCCGGTTGTGCCCGAGGTCGAGGGTGCGCAGCTGGTGCAGCCGGCCGACGGCGGGCGGGACTTCGGTGATGCCGGTCTCCGCGAGGATGAGCACCGTCAGGTCGGCGCGCTCCCAGACCTCGCCGGGCACGGTGCCGAGGTGCTGGCGCCAGAGGTTGAGGATGGTGTCGGTCACCCGGCCATCCTGCCGCACGCGTTCGGCGGCGGTCGGGGGCGCGGCACGCGGCGAAGGGCGGCGGCGGCCTGGGTACGGATCGCCGGTGCCGGGCCCGTCCGGCGGACGGGCCCGGCACCGGAAGGATCACATGTTGATCATGTGGCCGGCCAGGCCGTGCACGGCCTCCTTGACCGCCTCGCCCAGGGTCGGGTGGGCGTGCACGTTGCGGGCGACCTCGTGCACGGTGAGGTCCCACTGCTGGGCCAGCGTCAGCTCCGGCAGCAGCTCGGTGACCTCGGGCCCGATCAGGTGGGCGCCGAGCAGCTCGCCATGGGTGTCGTCACAGATGACCTTGACGAAGCCGGTCGGGTGACCGAGGCCGTGCGCCTTGCCGTTGGCGGTGAACGGGAACTTGGCGACCTTGACGTCGTAACCCAGGTCGCGGGCCTGCGCCTCGGTGTAGCCGAAGCTCGCGATCTGCGGCTGGCAGTAGGTGGCGCGCGGGATCATCGCGAAGTCCACCTCCATGGTCTCCGCGTCGCCGATGGTCTCGGCGGCGATCACGGCCATCGCCTCGGCGGCGTGCGCCAGCATCAGCTTGGCGGTGACGTCGCCGATGGCGAAGATGTGCGGCACGTTGGTCCGGCCGCGGCCGTCGACCGCGATCGCGCCGCGCTCGGTCAGCTTGACCCCGGTGTTCTCCAGGCCGTAGCCGTGCACGCGCGGGGCGAAGCCGATCGCCTGGAGCACCTTGTCGGCCTCCAGCACCTGCTGCTGACCGTCCTTGGCGGTGACGGTGACCTTGACCTTGGCGGCCGGGTCCTTGTCGTCGATCGAGTCGACCCGGGTGGAGGTCAGCACCTGGATGCCGAGCTTGCGGTACTGCTTGGCCAGCTCGGCGGAGACCTCGGCGTCCTCCAGCGGCACCATCCGGTCGAGGAACTCGACGATGGTGACCTGCACGCCGTAGTTGTGCAGCACGTAGGCGAACTCGACGCCGATCGCGCCGGCGCCGGCGATGATGATGCTGCCGGGCAGGTCCTCGGTGAGGATCTGCTCCTCGTAGGTGACCACGCGGTCGCTCAGGCTGGTGCCGGGCAGCAGCCGGGTGGTGGCACCGGCGGCGATGACGCAGTGGTCGAAGGTGACGACCTCGAAGCCGCCGCCGTTGAGGGCGACCTGCAGGGTGTGGTCGTCCACGAAGGTGCCGCGGCCGTCGTACTCGGTGATGCCGTTCTTCTTCATCAGGTAGTGGACGCCCTTGACGCGGCCGTCGGCGACGGTGCGGCTGCGCTTGAACGCCTCGCTGTAGTCGAAGGTGACCTGGCCCTCGACCTTGATGCCGAAGGTCTTGGCCTCCTTGGTGACGATGTGCGCGAGTTCCGCGTTGCGCAGCAGGGCCTTGGAGGGGATGCAGCCGACGTTCAGGCAGACCCCGCCCCAGTACTTCGACTCGACGACGGCGACCTTGAAGCCGAGCTGGGCGGAGCGGACGGCCGCGGTGTAGCCTCCGGGGCCCGCGCCGAGGACGACGACGTCGTAGTGCGTGCTGCTCATGGTGCTGACTCCTCCGAGGGTGTCACGGTGTCGTGATCTCGGTGCCATGGTGTCAGGCCACCGCCCCGCGCACCCATCGGACCCCTGCCGTCGCACACCCGACCGGGTTGCCGGCCCGGCCCCGCCCGCCGAACGGGGCGGGGGCCGGGCCGGGCGCGGTCAGGCCTCGGCCCCGTGCGTGTGTCCCTCCTTGAGGGTGCCGCCCGCGGTGGCCTTCGGCGGGACGGGGGCGCCCAGCGAGGAGAGGTCCCAGGCGTAGGTGCCCACCGAGTCCGCGATGACGTCGATGTTGACGTCGAAGGCGGTCGTGTCCAGGTTGCGGAGATCGTCGCAGGCCTTGTGGTAGCAGGGGTCGAAGGCCTGTCCCGCGGTGCCGCCGTAGGTGGCGGCCTGGGCGGCGGTCTTGATCACCTCGGCGCCGGTGTCGGTGCCGCCGGCCGGGATGCCCGCGTCGATGAACGGACCGTAGTCGGAGCGGCCGGTGAAGTCGGTGCCCTCGTGCGGCAGGCCGCGGCGGTCCAGGTAGTCGGTGATGTGCCGCTCCAGCTGCGCCGAGCCCTCCGGGCCGGGTCCGGAGCCGACCTGGTCGGAGTCGTCGCCGTCGTAGACGAACTGCGCGGAGTTGGGCGAGGCGATCATGTCGAAGTTCAGGTAGAGCCTGATCTTCTTCAGGTCGGCCTCGGAGAGCGACTTCACGTACGCCGCGGAGCCCCGCAGGCCGAACTCCTCGGCGGACCACCAGGCGAACCGGATCTTGTTCTTCACCGGGCGGTTGCCGAGGTTCCTGGCGACCTCCAGGATGCCGGCCGAGCCGGAGCCGTTGTCGTTGATGCCGGGGCCGGCCAGCACCGAATCGAGGTGCGAGCCGATCACCACGGTGTTGTTCGGGTCGCCGCCGCGGGTCTCGGCGATGACGTTCCAGGTCGTGCGCTTCTCCATGAAGGTGCGGATGTCCAGGGCGACGGTGACCGGGCCGGCCGCCGCCTTGGCGGCCAGCGCCTGGCCGGCGGCCTGGGAGACGCCGCCGGTCGGGATCCGCCCGAGGTCGGGCTCGCCGAGGGTGCCGTTGAGGTCCCCCTCGACGTTGTTGTAGATCACCGCGCCGAGGGCACCGGCGTCCGCGGCCGCGGCCTGCTTGACCGCGAAGCCGCAGCCGCCGCGCCGGATCAGCGCGATCCGGCCGGTGACCGCGCCGGAGGCGTAGTCGGCGGCCTCGCAGCCGGTGGTGGCGTCCACCGGGACGACCGCGAGCGCGGCGGTCAGGCCGTTCTCCGGGCCGCCGACCGAATAGGTCATCGCCTTGATCGCGATGGACTCGGCCTGCGGGGAGACCACCGACAGCCGCTCGGACAGCTCCTGGAAGAACGTGTACTCGAACTCCTGCTTGGACACCTTGAGCCCGGCCCGGCGGGCCTGCTCGTAGACGTAGCGGGCGGACTGGTCGTGGCCGGCCGAGCCGGCCACCCGGTTGCCGCCGTTGCGGCGGGCGATCCGCTGGAGCGCCTCCAGGGTGTCGTAGGCGCCGTCCGCGCTGCTCTGCTGCGCCAAACGGGTGGCCAGCTTCGCGCCCTTGCGGGCCGGGTCCGGGTCGGCGGCGGCACTGCCGGTGCCGACCAGCAGCAGCGGGGTGACCAGCGCCGCCACCGCCAGCGCGGCGCCCGCCGTGCGGCGGGCGGGGGCGGTGCGGGCCCGTGGGGTGGCGGCCGGGCGACCGGTCCGAGCGTTCAAGGCTTGTCCTTCCGACGGTCCGTGGACTCCCGATTTGACATGTTCCTCGCCGCCTTGCCAAGCCCGGCGCACAAGCTGACCGGATGCGGACACCCCGGTGTGCGGCGATGCTGGGAGAGGTGGGGCCGTCTCATCCGGGAGTGTGACCACATGTCCATGTTCGACAAGCTCAAGAGCATGCTCAAGGGCCATGAGAGCCAGGCCGAGAAGGGCATCGACAAGGCCGGCGACATGGTCGACGAACGTACCCAGGGCAAGTACAGCGGCCACGTCGACACGGGCCAGGAGAAGCTCAAGGACCAGCTGCGCGACGACCGCCCGCCGCAGTAGCCACCGCTCGAACCCCGTCCCCTCACCCGGGCCGTTCCTCCGTCCCCGGCCCGTCGCCCCGGTTCGTGTGCGCGCTCACCAGCGCCCGCACGGACCGGGGCTCTGTTTTCGGACTTTACATACTCATTACTATTAGTCCGGTTGCGCGTTCGTGTGTCACACACGGTCAAGCGCCGGCGTCCCCTGCTCCGACGCGCCCGCGCCGCGCGCAGCCTCCTGGGAGCCCCCCTGACGAGAGGACAGCCGCCGTGTCGATCGCCCGTGTCCGGACCACTCCGCTTCCCGGTGTCGGCGTCCAGTACGACCTCACCACCCGAGAACAGCGGCACCTGTCCGTGATCGCCCACCGGGACGGCTCACGCAGTCTCAACGTCTACCGCGCGGACGACCCCGACGCCTGCTCCCAGGCCTTCCGGCTGACCGCCGAGGAGTCCGCCGCCCTGGTGGACGCGCTGACCCCGGCTCACCACAACCCGGCCATGCTGCACACCACCGACCTCGGCCTGGTCGCCGAGCGGCTCCCGGTCGACGGCGCCTCCTACTGGAACGGGCGGCTGCTCGGCGAGACCCGGATGCGCACCGAGACCGGCGCCTCGATCGTCGCCGTGCTGCGCCGCACCGGCGCCGTCCCCTCCCCCACGCCGGACTTCCGGCTGGCGGGCGGCGACACGCTGATCGTGATCGGCACCCGCGAGGGTGTCGACGCGGCGGCGGCGATCCTGGAGCGGGGGTGATCGAGGGGTGCACACCGCCACCGTCTTCATCGAGCTCGGCTCGGTCATCCTCGTCCTCGGTCTGCTCGGCCGGATCGCCGGCCGCTACGGCTTCTCGCCGATCCCGCTCTACCTGCTCGGCGGCCTCGCCTTCGGCACCGGCGGGCTGCTGCCGCTGAGCGCCAGCGAGGAGTTCGTGGCCACCGGCGCCGAGATCGGCGTCGTCCTGCTGCTGCTGATGCTGGGTCTGGAGTACACCGCCGCCGACCTGGTCACCAACCTCAAGGCCCAGTACCCGGCCGGCGCGGTCGACTTCCTGCTCAACGCGATACCCGGCGCGGTCGCCGCGCTGCTGCTCGGCTGGGGCCCGGTGGCCGCCGTGGTGCTGGCCGGCGTCACCTGGATCTCCTCCTCGGGAGTCATCGCCAAGGTGCTCGGCGACCTCGGCCGGCTCGGCAACCGGGAGACGCCCGTGATCCTCAGCATCCTGGTGCTGGAGGACCTCGCGATGGCGGTCTACCTGCCGATCCTGACGGCCCTGCTGGCCGGGGCGGGCCTGGTCGCGGGCTCGGTCACGCTGGCCATCGCGCTCGCCACCGCGGGCGCGGTGCTCTTCATCGCGCTCCGTTACGGCCGGCTGATCTCGCGGTTCGTCTCCCACGACGACCCGGAGAAGCTGCTCCTGGTGGTGCTCGGGCTCACCCTGCTGGTCGCGGGCATCGCGCAGCAGCTCCAGGTGTCGGCGGCGGTCGGCGCGTTCCTGGTGGGCATCGCGCTCTCCGGCGAGGCCGCCGAAGGCGCGCACACCCTGCTCAGCCCGCTGCGGGACCTCTTCGCGGCGGTGTTCTTCGTCTTCTTCGGCCTCAGCACCGATCCGACCAGCATCCCGCCGGTGCTGCTCCCGGCCCTGCTGCTGGCCGTGGTCACCGCGTTCACCAAGATCGCGACCGGCTACTGGGCGGCCCGCCGCGCCGGGATCGCCACCCGCGGCCGGTGGCGGGCCGGCGGGGCGCTGGTCTCGCGCGGCGAGTTCTCCATCGTCATCGCCGGGCTCGCCGTGACCGCCGGGATCGAGCCGGGCCTCGGCCCGCTGGCCACCGCATACGTGCTGATCCTGGTGGTCACCGGCCCGCTCGCGGCCCGTTACACCCAGCCCGCGGTGGAGCGTCTGGGCGCCGTGCTGGCCCGGCGTCGCCGACCGTGGGCGCCCGAGGCGCGCATCCCCGCGCAGGGCACGGCGGCGGGCGGCGCGTCGACCAACGACGGACCGGCGGGCGGCGCGTCGGCGAGCAGCGCATCGACGAACGACGCATCGGCGGACGGCGCGGAGCCGGTGGAGGACCCGCTGGACGAGGAGTCCGGTCAGCCGCTCGACGGCCTGTCGCGCTGACCCCATCCTGAACGGCGCACCCTCGCGCCGACTCGACACCCTGCCCCAGGGCGGGTCACCTCCGGTGGTCCGCCCAGGGGCTTTCTCCGTTTCCGGTGCCCTCGCCGTTCCCGGTGCCCCCGCCGTTCGGCTCCGTGGCCCCGGCCGCCGGCGCCCCGCTGCCGCAGAACTCGCAGGGGCCGGGACCGGACCGCTCGCGCAGCCGCCCGCACTCGTCGCACACCCGGTCCAGCCAGCAGGCCGGTTCGCCGCCCTCGTCCATGCCGCGATTGTGCCCGCCGCCCGACCCCCGGCGCGAGTAGACAGTGTCTACTCGATCTTGATAGACACTCCCCCATGACCGAACAGGACAACACCACCGGCCTGCGCGCCCGTCTGGTCGCGGCCGGCGTCGAGCTGCTCGCCCTGGAGGGCGTGCACGCGCTCACCCTGCGCGAGATCGCCCGCCGGGCCGGCGTCTCGCACGGCGCCCCGCGCCGCCACTTCGCCACCCACGCCGAACTGCTCGCGGCCATCGCCCGGCACGGCTTCGGCGAGCTGGCCACCGCCTTGGGACTCCAGGGCGGCGACGGCCGGGCGGCGGCCGCCCACCTCGAACCCGCCGAGGCCCGCGCCCGGCTCGAACGGCTCGCCCGCGGCTACCTCGCCTTCGCGGCCGAGCAGCCGGGCATGTTCGAGCTGATGTTCCGCCACGATGTCCTGGAGGGCAGCGGCGCCGGACTGCGCCGCACCTCGCTCCCGTTGTTCGACGCCCTCACCCACCTGGTGGCCGCGGTCCGCCCGCCCACGGACGAGGACTCCGCCTCCCCGGCGACGGTCGCGGCGGCACTCTGGACCAACCTGCACGGCCTCGCCCAGCTCCGCGCCTGGGGAAGCCTCGGCCTCGCCACCGGGAGCGACGGGCTCGGCCCCGTGCTGCGCGCCGTCCTCGACGCCCACCTCGGTCCGGCCCTCCGGTGAACCCGGCGGGCGCGCGACGTCTCACCCTGACCGGCAGCGTCCTCGGCGCCGCGATCGTCGCCCTCGACGGGACCGTGCTCACCGTCGCCCAGCCGAGCCTCCAGCGCGACCTGCACGCCTCGCTGTCCGCCGTGCAGTGGACCAGCACCGCCTACCTGGTCACCGTGGCAGCCCTGCTCGTCCTCGCCGGACGGCTCGGCGACCGCTACGGCCACCGCCGGGTCTTCGCGGTAGGTGTGCTCGGCTTCGGCGCCGCCTCGGCCGGGATCGGCCTCGCCCCCGGCATCGGTTGGGTGATCGCCCTGCGGGTCCTCCAGGGCGCCGCCGGCGCGCTGCTCCAGCCCGCCGCGCTCGGCCTGCTCCGCGCCGCGTTCCCGGCCG
>NZ_BAAAKJ010000023.1:24553-25814 GCF_039527695.1 Kitasatospora putterlickiae | reverse complement strand
AGTCCCGAATGCCGGGCGGTGTGGGCGCGCCGGGGGCCGCTGCGGGCCGGTGGCGATGGTCGCGGACATCCTCTCACGCCTCCTCGGGACGCGCGGCGGGAACCCGTCCCGCGCCGCCCGGCCGCCGGACCAGCCCGGCCGCGATCGCCAGCGCCAGCAGGGCCACCGCGGCGCTGAAGACGACCCCGCCGGTCCGCAGGTCGGTCGCCCGGACGAGCACGCCGACGCCGATCACCGGCAGCGAGAGCATGGTGAACAGCACCGCGAAGAAGGCGGAGACCGTTTCGCCGCGCTGCTGCGGCGCCACCCCGCCGTTGATGGTGCCCAGCCCGGTGCCGATGGCGGTGCCGGTGGCGAGCCCGTTGACGCAGGCGCCGAGCAGCAGCGGCGGCAGCGTCGCGCCGAGCAGCGCGAAGGCGATGAGCGCGGCGGCCAGCACCAGACCGGCGCAGGCCAGCGGGAGCGCCCGGGCGGGCGGCAGCACCCGGACCAGGAGCTGTCCGACGGCGGTGAACAGGAACGCCAGGGCGACGACGAATCCGGTCAGCGCGTGGTGGCGCAGGCCGAGCACGGTCGCGAGGAAGAGTCCGCTGACGGCCGTCAGCACGCCGATGACGGCGAATCCGGCGCCGCCCGCGAGCGCGGCGCGCAGGAAGGCCGGGCGGATCCCCGCCGGGACGCGCAGCGGCTGGAGGCGCAGCCGGAACCGGGAGGCGGCGCGCACCTCGGCGGGCACCGTCTCGGGGACGGCGAGCAGGCCGAGCAGGGCGGCGCCGGTGAGGACGAGGGTCACCGTCCAGGGCAGCCGAAGCGGCGAGCCGGCCCACTCGGCGAGGACGCCGGCGAGCAGGGTGCCACCGGCCAGGCCGCCCATGTTGGCGGCGAGCGCCAGGGTCTGGGCGCGCAGCCGGCGCTCCGGCGGGGCGAGGTCGAGCAGGGCGGCGGTCGCGGCGCCGGTGACCAGGGCGGCGCCGAAGCCCGACAGGACGCGGGCGGCGAGCAGCCAGGGCAGCGAGTCGGCGGCCTCGAAGAGCCCGGCGGCGGCCGCGGCGAGCAGCAGGGCCGTCAGCAGGACCGGCCGGCTGCCGATCTGGTCGGAGAGCCGGCCGAGGGCGAGCAGTCCGGCGACGACACCGAGCGCGTAGACGGCGAAGATCACCGTCACGGTGAACGTCGAGAAGCCGAAGGCGTGCTGGTAGAGGGGGTAGAGCGGGGTCGGGACGGTGGTGCCGGCCATGGTGACCCAGAAGGCGAGGGCGAA
>NZ_BAAAKJ010000023.1:24101-24541 GCF_039527695.1 Kitasatospora putterlickiae | reverse complement strand
GCCGCCGGGGCGTCGGGGCGGGGCGAGGGGCATGAGTGTTCCTCGGGTTTTCTCGGTGTTTCGGTGCTTCTCGGTGCTTCTCGTGGTCTCGGGGGAGGTGACCGGATCAGAAAAGTGGACGCAACGTTGCGTCTCGATCCAACGGCGCGACCGTAACACTGGACGCAACGTTGCGTCTAGCTTTGCCCTCCGCAGGGGCCCGGCGCTCCATCCGGGCCCCCGCGCGTCAGTTGACGACCCCGCAGGGCCTTCAGGCGCGCGCGACCTCTCGGCGGACTCGAACTGTTGTGTTAGGTTAGCCTTGCCTAATGTCGCTGGTCGGAGGGGATTTTCCTGTGCAGCAGTCCGAACTCGCCGGCGCCGTCGCGATCGTCACCGGCGCCGGGCAGGGCATCGGCGCGGCGGTGACGCGCGCGCTCGTCGGCGCCGGCGCCGGCGTC
>NZ_BAAAKJ010000023.1:19018-24082 GCF_039527695.1 Kitasatospora putterlickiae | reverse complement strand
TCGCGGCCGCCGACCGCAACCCCGGTCCGCTCGCCGCACTCGCGGACGAACTGGCGGCGGGCCCGGGCGGCCAGGCCGCGAGCGGCCCCGTCCACCCCTACCTGCTGGACGTCTCCGACGCGGCCGCCGTCGAGTCCACCGTGGCCCTGATAGAGGATCAACTCGGCCCGGTCGACATCCTGGTGAACGTCGCCGGAATCCTGCGCGCCGCCCCGGTCGTCGAACTGAGCGACCAGGACTGGGCCGATACCTTCGCCGTCAACACCACCGGGGTCTTCCACACCTCCCGCGCGGTCGGACGGCGGATGGCCGAGCGCGGCGCCGGCGCCATCGTCACCGTCGGCTCCAACGCCGCCGGCGTACCCCGCACCGGAATGGCCGCCTACGCGGCCTCCAAGGCGGCGGCCACCATGTTCACCCGCTGTCTCGGCCTGGAACTCGGCCGCTCCGGGGTGCGCTGCAACATCGTCTCGCCCGGCTCCACCGACACCGACATGCAGCGTGCCCTCTGGGGCGAGGACGCCGCCGCCGCCGAACAGCGCGTCATCGACGGCGACCTGGCCGGCTACCGGGTCGGCATCCCGCTCGGCCGGATCGCCCAACCCGCCGACATCGCCGAGGCGGTGGCCTTCCTGGTCTCCGACCGGGCCCGTCACATCACCATGCACGACCTCTACGTGGACGGCGGCGCCACCCTGCGCGCCTGACACCCCGGCGGTCCGGGCCCTACCACCACCCGGACGGCCACGCGGGCCGCGAGCCGGGACGAGCAGCGCCCCGACCCGTCGCCCCACCGGAGCCGCGCACCCCCACCGGGGAGCGCGCCCCGAACCACACCACCCGCCGGCCGCCGCGACGAGCGAGGCCCGGCGACCACTCGCAGACTGGGAGAATCCAGGTGACCACGGTGCACCACGCCCCCGCCGGGACGGACCACACCGTCATCGGCGCGGCCAGCGGGCTGCTGGGCCAGTATCGGGCCGCGCCCGACGAGGCGTTCTTCGCCTCCCCGACCCGCACGCTGCTCGCCGAAGGCGTGCACGCCCGGGTGCCCCAGGACGGGCGCCCGCTGGTCGAGCGGGTCACCGACACCCTCACCCGGGCCCGCCGCGACGGCGTCGAACACCCGCTGGTGGTGGGCGCGGTGGCGTTCGACCACGACAGCCGCGCCGAACTCGCCGTCCCCGCCCGGCTGCGCGGCTGCGGCGCGCTGCGCGACGACCCGCTGATCGCCCTGCCCGCCCCGGCCGCCGAGCGGATCGACTGGAACGTCCGCCCGGTGCCCGCCCCCGAGGACTACGGCACCGGCGTCGCCGAGGCCGTGGACCGGCTCCAGGACGGCGAGTTGAGCAAGGTGGTGCTCGCCCGCACCCTGGAGTTGCACGCCGACCGCCCGCTCGACCTGCCCGCCATCCTCCAGCGCCTCGCCCGCCGCGACCCCGGCGGCTACACCTTCGGCGTCCCGGCCGGCGGCGGCCGCACCCTGATCGGCGCCAGCCCCGAACTCCTCCTCTCGCGCCACGGCACCGCCGTCGTCGCCAACCCGCTGGCCGGCTCGGTGCCGCGCAGCGCCGACCTCGGCGAGGACGTCCGGCGCGCCGCCGCGCTGCTGGAATCCCCCAAGGACCTGCGGGAGCACGCCTTCGTGGTGGACGCCATCCGCGCCGCGCTCGCGCCGTACTGCCGCACCCTGGACGTGCCGAGGCGGCCCACCCTGGTGCGCACCGCCGCGATGTGGCACCTGGCCACCACCATCACCGCCGAGCTGGCCGACCCGGCGGTCTCCGCCCTGGAGCTGGCCGTCGCCCTGCACCCGACCCCGGCGGTCTGCGGCAGCCCGACGCCGCTCGCCCGCGAGGCGATCCGCGAGATCGAGCCGTTCGACCGTGGCCTGTACGCGGGCATGGTCGGCTGGGGTGACGCGGACGGCGACGGCGAGTGGGTGGTCACCCTGCGCTGCGCCGAGGCCGATGAGCGGACGCTGCGGGTTTTCGCGGGCGCGGGCGTGGTCGCCGAGTCCCGGCCGGAGGCCGAACTCGCCGAGACCAGCGCCAAGTTCCGCACCTTCCTGGACGCCGCGGGGGTGCCGCGGTGAGCGAGTCGACCACCCCGGGGGAGAACGTGACCGAACCGCTCGACCTGGACCGGGCGGACCCGGTGGAGCGGGTGCTCGCCGGCTTCACCCCGTACCCGGCGGAGTTCGCCGAGCGCTACCGGGCGGCCGGCCACTGGCGCGGCGAGACCTTCGGCTCGATGCTGCGCGAGCGCGCCGCCGCCCACCCCGACCGGATTGCGGTCGTTGACCCGGCCGGCGGCCCGGGCGAGGACCCCACCCGCCGCTGGACGTACGCCGAACTCGACCGCCGGGCCGACCGGATGGCCGCCGGCCTGCGCGCCCGGGGCATCCGCCGGGGCGACCGCGTGGTGGTCCAGCTCCCCAACACCGCCGAGTTCTTCGAGGTGGTCTTCGGGCTCTTCCGGATCGGCGCGCTGCCGGTCTTCGCGCTGCCCGCGCACCGGTACACCGAGATCTCCTACTTCTGCGCCTTCACCGGCGCCGTCGGCTACGTCATCCCGGCCGTCGAGGGCGGCTTCGACTACCGCGAACTCGCCACCCGGGTGCAGGCGGAGACGCCGTCGCTGCGGCACGTCCTGGTGAGCGGCGGCGACCCGGGCGGGCACACGCCGCTGGCCGCCGTCCCGGTGGACCCGGCCGGCGCCGGCGCCGAGGGGCCCGAGCCGAGGCCCGGGGACGTCGCGTTCCTCCAGCTGTCCGGCGGCAGCACCGGGGTGCCCAAGCTCATCCCGCGCACCCACGACGACTACATCTACTCGCTGCGCGGCTCGGTCGAGCTCTGCGGCCAGGACGAGCGCAGCGTCTACCTCGTGGTGCTGCCCGCCGCCCACAACTTCCCGCTCAGCTCCCCGGGTTCGCTCGGCACCCTGTACGCGGGCGGACGGGTGGTGCTCTGCCCGCAGCCCAGCCCCGAGACGGCGTTCCCGCTGATCGAGCGTGAGGGCGTGACCATCACCGGTCTGGTGCCGCCGCTGGCGCTGCTCTGGCTGGAGGCCGCCGAGCGGCGCCGGGAGGGCGGCGGGCCGACCGGGCTGGAGAGCCTGGAGGTGCTGCTGGTCGGCGGCGCCAAGTTCAGCGAGGAAGCCGCCCGGCGGGTGCGCCCGGTGCTGGGCTGCACCCTCCAGCAGGTGTTCGGGATGGCCGAGGGCCTGGTCAACTACACCCGGCTGGACGACCCGGAGGAGGTCGTCGTCACCACCCAGGGCCGGCCGATCTCCCCGGACGACGAGGTGCGGGTGGTCGACGACCAGGACCAGGACCTGCCCGACGGCGCCACCGGCCACCTCCTCACCCGCGGCCCGTACACCATTCGCGGCTACTGGAACGCGCCCGCGCACAACGCCGCCTCCTTCACCACGGACGGCTTCTACCGCACCGGTGACCTGGTCCGCCGCACCGCCACCGGCCACCTGGTGGTCGAGGGGCGGGCCAAGGACCAGATCAACCGGGGCGGCGAGAAGGTCGCCGCCGAGGAGATCGAGAACCACCTGCTGGCCCATCCGGCCGTGCACGACGCGGCGGTGGTCTCGATGCCCGACCCCTACCTCGGCGAGCGCACCTGCGCCTACGTCGTGCTGCGCGAGGAACACCGCGCGCGGCCGCCGAAGTCCGTCGAGCTGAAACGCTTCGTGCGCGGGCGCGGGCTGGCCGACTTCAAGGTGCCGGACCGGGTCGAGTTCGTCGACGCCTTCCCCGCCACCGGCATCGGCAAGGTCAGCAAGAAGGACCTGCGCGCCGCCATCGCCGCCACCCTCACCACCTCCTGAACTCCCAGACACGCCCAGACACACCCAGACACAGCTAAGGAAGCACCGCCGTGGGCCTGCCCCGCATCCCCTCCTACCTGATGCCCGCCGTCGCCGAACTCCCGGCCAACCGCGTCGACTGGACGGTCGACCCGTCCCGGGCCGTGCTGCTGGTGCACGACCTGCAGAACCACTTCCTGAACGCCTTCGACACGACGGCCTCGCCGGTCACCGAGCTGTTCGCCAACATCAACCGGCTGCGCGCCTGGGCCGCCGAGCACGGCGTGCCGGTCGTCTACTCGGCGCAGCCCGGCGGGCAGAGCCCCGAACAGCGGGGCCTGCAGCAGGACTTCTGGGGCCCGGGCATCCCCGACGACCCGCACGCGGCGGCCATCGCCGACGCGGTCGCCCCGACCGGGGGCGACCGCCTGCTCACCAAGTGGAAGTACAGCGCCTTCGTCCGCACCGACCTGGACGAGCTGCTGCGCGAGCAGGGCCGTGACGAGCTGCTGATCACCGGCGTCTACGCGCACATCGGCGTGCAGGCCACCGCCTGCGACGCCTGGATGCGCGACGTGCGGGCCTTCGTGGTGGCCGACGCGGTCGCCGACTTCGGCGCGGACGAGCACCGCGCCGCGCTCACCTGGGTGGCCGGGCGCTGCGGCGTGGTCACCTCCACCGACGCCGTACTGGCCGTACTGGAAGGGAAGTGACGGGCATGGCCTTCACCGTGGAGCGGATCCGGGCCGAGGTCGCCGACCTGCTCGGCGAGGACCCGGAGGAGATCCCGCTGGACGAGAACCTCGCGGACTGGGGGCTGGACTCGGTGCGGCTGATGGCGCTGGCCGAGCGCTGGCGGGCCGAGGGCGCCGAGGTGGCCTTTCTGCAGCTGGCCGAGCGCCCGGCCGTCGAGGCCTGGGCCGAGCTGCTCGGCGCGTCCTGATGGAGCCCGGCACGGGGGTGGACCGGCCCGCGAGGACGCGTCGGTGGCCGGCCACCACGGCGATCGGCCCCTTCGAGGCGCAGGCCGCCCGGACGCCGGACGCCCCGGCGCTGCTGCCGGCCGGCGGGGCGCCGGTGGGCTACGGCGAGCTGAACGCCTCGGCCAACCGGATGGCGCGCTGCCTGGCGGACCGCGGCGCCCGCCCCGGTACGGTCGTCGGCCTGGCGCTCACCCGCCAGACCTCGCTGGTGCCGGCGCTGCTGGCGGTGGCCAAGTCGGGGGCGGCGTACCTGCCGCTG
>NZ_BAAAKJ010000023.1:11192-18995 GCF_039527695.1 Kitasatospora putterlickiae | reverse complement strand
CCCGGACGACGCGCCGGGGCGGCTGGCCTGGCTGCTGGCGGACGCGGCGCCGGTCTGCGTGCTGGGGGAGGGGGTGCCGGCCGCCGAACGGCCGGCCGCCGCCGAACTGGCGGGCCGGGCGGCCACCGACCCGCCGCGCGCGCTCACCCCGCAGCACCCGCTCTGCCGGGCGTACGGCCCGGGCGGGCGGCCGACGGGGGTGTGGACGACGCACGCCGAGGTGGACCGCCGGGTGCGTGAGCTGCAGGCGGCGTACGGGCTGGGGCCGGGTGACCGGGTGCTCCAACTGGGGCTGCCGCTGTGGGAGTTCCTCTGGCCCTTGCGGACCGGGGCGGCGCTGGTGCTGGCCGACCCGGACCGGCCGGGCGAGGTGGGGGAGCTGGTCCGCGAAGCCGGGGTGACGGCCCTGCGCGCCGCGCCGGCGGTGCTCGGCGAACTGTTGCCCGAGCCGGGGCCGGTGCACCTGGTCCCGGAGCGCGGCTGACAGCGGACGGCCGACAACTGACAAGTGACAACTGACAGATTTCAGATGACGGATAACAGATGACAGAATCTGAAATCCGTCAGCTGTTATCCGTCAGTTGTCAGGTGTCATTGGTCAGTCGTCCGCCCGTGGGCCCGCGACCCCCGCGCCGCCGCGAAGTCCGCCGCCGTCCACGCCATGGCGACGGCCCCCTCCACGATCGCCCGGTCCGCCTCCGGCGAGACGGCGGCCTCGACGAACGCCGCCTCGTGCGGCCCGCAGGCGCCGCCGGTGATGTCCAGCACCGGGTGGATGGCGGGCACCGCGTGCGAGACGTTGCCCATGTCCGTGCAGGCGAACGGACCGCTCTCGACCGGCTCGGGACGGCCCACCGCCGCCGCGTTGGCCCGCCACAGCCCGAGCAGTCCGGCGTCGCTCCGGAAGTCCAGGTAGTCCGGCTCGGGCCGGGTGAGCTCGACCTCGCACCCGGCGGCCAGCGCGCCCGCCCGGAAGCAGTCCTCGACCCGGGCCCGCAGCTCCGCGAGGTCCTCGGCCACCGAGGCGCGGATCTCGTACTCGGCGGTGGCGCTGTCAGGGATCAGGTTGGGCGCCGTCCCCGCGGCCGTGGTGATGCCGTGCACCCGCCAGTGCGGCGGCAGTTGCTGGCGCAGCAGTCCGAGCGCGACCTGTGCGACGGTGAGCGCGTCGGCGGCGTTGCGGCCCTCGTGCGGGTTGAGGCTCGGGTGGGCGGCGCGCCCGGTGTAGCGGACGGACAGGGTGCCGAGCGCGAAGGAGTGGAAGTCGGCGACCTCCACCGGACAGGGGTGGACCATCATCGCCGCGTCCACGCCGTCGAAGGCGCCCGCGTCCAGCAGCAGCGCCTTTCCGGCCCCGCGCTCCTCGGCCGGCGCACCGATCACCCGCACGGTGAGCCCGAGCCGGTCCGCGTACGGGGCGAGGCCGAGCGCGGCGCCGAGACCGGCGGCGGCGATGAGGTTGTGGCCGCAGGCGTGGCCGAGGCCGGGCAGCGCGTCGTACTCGCAGACCACGGCGACGGTGACCGGTCCGGTGCCGAGGCGCGCGTCGAAGGCGGTGGGCAGGCCGTGCGCGCCCGGCGTGACGGCGTAGCCGTGGGCGCGCAGCAGCTCGGCGCACCACTCGGCGGCCCGGTGCTCCTCGAACGCGGTCTCCGGGTGGGCGTGGACGCGGCGGCTGAGCGCGAGCAACTCGCCTTGATGGGCGAGGACGCGCTCGCGCACCGCCGCCTTCAGGCCGGGGTCGGCCACGGCGGGCTCGCTCACGGCCGCCTCACTCGCGTTCAGGGGGGACATCGGCGCCTCCGGAGGCGTCAGGGCCCGCCTCCCGGCGGGCTGTTGACCAGACGATATGCAGATAGCTTAGGCTAACCTAAGTAGGCAGTAGGCGTTCCGTTGCGCCGGACCCGAGGAGCTCTCAGAACCATGCGTCGCCACCAGGCCGCGTCCGACCCCGTCGCCGTCCCCGCCGATGTGCCGCTGCTCGCCACCCAGGCGGCGATCTGGTACGCCCAGGCGCTCGACCCCGACAGCCCGGTCTACAACACCGGCGACGCCGTCGAGATCGCCGGCCCGCTCGACGCCGGGTTCTTCGAGACCGCCCTGCGCCGGGCCGTCGACGAGGCCGAAGCGCTCAGCGCCGTCGTCGTCACCCAGGGCGGCGACGAGGCCCCGCACCAGCGCCTCACCCCCGGCCGCGCCTGGCCCCTGCACCACCTCGACCTGCGCGCCGACGCCGACCCCGAGGCCACCGCCGAGGCCTGGATGCGCGCCGACCTCGCCCGCCCCGTCGACCTCGCCGAAGGCCCGCTGTTCACCCAGGCCCTGATCCGCCTCGCCGACGACCGCCACTGGTGGTACCAGCGCGTCCACCACCTCGCCGTCGACGCCTACGCCCTCACCCTCCTCACCGGCCGGGTCGCCGAGATCTACACCGCGCTCACCGCCGGCACCCGCCCCACCGACCGCGGCTTCGCCACCCCCGCCGAGGTCGCCGCCGAGGAGGCCGCCTACCGGACCGGCCAGGAGCGCGCCGCCGACCGGGAGTTCTGGCGCGAGCGCCTCGCCGGCGCCGACGCCCCCGCCACCCTCCCCGGCGGCACCCCCGCCGGCCCCGCCGGACTGCCCCGCCTCACCGCCGAACTGCCCGCCGGCACCCTGCCCCGCCTGGAGGCCGCCGCCAAGGCCGCCCGCGCCACCTGGGCCGAACTCGTCATCGCCGCCACCGCCGGCTACCTGCACCGCCTCGCCGGCACCGAGGACGTCGTGCTCGGCCTGCCGCTCGCCAACCGCCGCGGCCCCGCCGCCCTGCGCACCCCCGTCGCCACCGCCAACGTCCTGCCGCTGCGCCTCGCCGTCCGCCCCCGCGACACCGCCGCCGAACTGCTGCGCCGCGTCGTCCTGGAGGTCCGCGACGTCCGCCGCCGCCAGCGCTACCCGCTGGAGGACCTGCGTCGCGACCTCGCCCTCACCGGCACCCGCCGCGCCCTGTTCGGGCCGATGGTCAACATCAAGGCCTTCGAGGGCGACCTCGACTTCGGCGGCCTGCCCGCCACCGTCCGCAACCTCGCCGCCGGCCCCGTCGACGACCTCGCCCTCGCCGTCTCGCCCGGCTCCGACGGCGCCCTGCGGATCGGCCTCGAAGCCCACCCCGACCACTACGGCGCCGACGCCCTCGCCGCCCACCACGACGGCCTGCTGCGCTACCTCGACGGCCTCACCGCCCTGCTGCTCGACGACCCGCACACCCCGATCGCCCGGATCGACCTGCTCGACGAGGACGCGCTGCGCCGCGCCACCGCAGGCCGGACCGAACCCCCCGTCACCCGCACCGTGCCCGAACTGCTCGCCGAGCAGGCCGCCCGCACCCCGGAGGCGACCGCCCTGCGCAGCGGCTCCACCACCCTCACCTTCGCCGAACTCGACGCCGCCGCCACCCGCCTGGCGCACCGCCTCACCGCCCTCGGCGCGGGCGCCGGCACCCCGGTCGCCCTCGCCATGCCGCGCGGTGCCGACACCCTGGTCGCCATGTTCGCCGTGCTCAAGTCCGGCGGCGCCTGCCTCTCCCTCGACCTCGCCCACCCCCGGCAGCGGATCGCCGACATCCTCGACGACACCCGCCCGGTCTGCGCCGTCGGCACCGCCGAGGCCCTCGCCGCCCTCCCGGGCGCCGCCGACCGCCCCGCCGTCGCCCTCGACGACCCCGCCGTGCGCGCCGAACTCGCCGCCCTCCCCACCGAGCCGCTGCCCGCACCCGACCCCGCGCACACCGCCTACCTGCTGCACACCTCGGGCTCCACCGGCCGCCCCAAGGGCGTCGTCGTCACCCACGCCTCGCTCGCCAACCTGCACGCCGGCCACGGCGAGGACCACATCGCCCCCGCCGTCGCCCGCACCGGCCGCGCACGCCTGCGCGTCGCCCACAGCGCCTCCTTCGCCTTCGACGCCTCCTGGGACCCGGTGCTGTGGATGCTCCACGGCCATGAACTCCACCTGCTCGACGACGACACCTACCGCGACCCGGCCGCCCTCGCCGCCCACGTCCACCGCGAGCGGATCGACTACCTCGACGTCACCCCCTCCTACCTCGACGTCCTGCTCGCCGAGGGCCTGCTGGCCGAGGACCGCCACCGCCCCGCCGTGATAGCCGTCGGCGGCGAGGCCACCCCCGACCCGCTCTGGCGCCGCCTCGCCGCCGTCGACGGCCTCGCCCCCGTCAACCTGTACGGCCCCACCGAGACCACCGTCGACGCCTACTCCTGGACCCCCGGCCCGGACGGCACCCCCGTCGGCCGCGTCGTGCGCGGCTCGCGCGCCTACGTCCTCGACGGCTCGCTGCGTCCCGTCCCCGACGGCGCCACCGGCGAACTGTACGTGGCCGGCGCGTGCCTGGCCCGCGGCTACCTCGGCCGCCCCGACCTCACCGCCGAACGCTTCGTCGCCGACCCCTACGGCCCGCCCGGCGGCCGGATGTACCGCACCGGCGACCTCGCCCGCCGCCGCGCCGACCGCACCCTGGAGTTCCTCGGCCGCGCCGACGACCAGGTGAAGATCCGCGGCTTCCGGATCGAGCCCGGCGAGATCGCCGCCGTCCTCGGCGAACTCCCCGGCGTCGACCGGGCCGTGGTCATCGCCCGCCCCGGCCAGGGCGGCAAGCGCCTGCTCGGCTACGCCGTCCCCGCCGCCGGCGCCGCCCTCGACCCGGCCGCGCTGCGCGCCGCGCTCGCCGACCGGCTGCCCGAGCACATGGTGCCCGCCGCCGTTCTCGTCCTCGACGACCTGCCGCGCACCGGCAACGACAAGCTCGACCACCGCGCCCTGCCCGAACCCGAGTCCACCGCCGACGCCGACGGCGGAGCCGCGCCCGCCACCCCGCAGGAGGAGATCATCTGCGGGCTGTTCGCCGACCTCCTGGAGCGCGAAGAACTCCCCTCCCGGGAAACCGACTTCTTCGACCTCGGCGGCCACTCCCTGCTGGCCGGCCGGCTCGCCGCCCGGCTGCGCGAGACCCTCGGGGCGGCGATCGGCTTCGCCGACGTCTTCCACCACCCCACCCCCGCCGCCCTCGCCGCCCTGCTGCGCGAGCGCTCCGCCCCCGAGCCGCGCCCCGCCCTGGTCCCGGTCGAGCGCACCGGACGCCTGCCGCTCTCCCCGGCCCAGCGCGGCCTCTGGTTCCACTACCGGCTCGAAGGCCCCAGCCCCACCTACAACATCCCGCTCGCCCTCACCCTCACCGGCCCGCTCGACCGCGACGCCCTCGCGCTGGCCGTCGGCGACCTCGCGGCCCGCCACGAGACCCTGCGCACCGTCTACGGCGAGTCCGCCGACGGCGAGCCGTTCCAGCGGATCCTGCCGCCCGCCCCGGTCGAACTGCACCACGGCACCGGCCCGCTCGCCGACGCCGTCCGGCACGCCTTCGACCTCGGCGCCGAACCCCCGCTGCGGGCCACGCTGTTCGGCGACCCGGACGGCGCCCACACCCTGCTCCTGCTGCTCCACCACATCGCCGGCGACGGCGCCTCCACCACCCCGCTGGCCCGCGACCTCGCCACCGCCTACGCCGCCCGCCTCGCCGGCCACGCCCCCGAACCCGCCCCGCTCGACGTCCAGTTCGCCGACCACGTGGCCTGGCAGGCCCGGCTGCTCGGCACCCCCGACGCGCCCAGCCCGCTCGCCGTCCGCCAGCTCGACCACTGGCGCAAGACCCTGGCCGGCCTGCCCGACCAGCTCGACCTGCCCACCGACCGCCCCCGGCCCGCTGTCGCCGCCCACCACGGCGCCACCGTGCCGTTCCACCTGGACGCCGACGCCCACACCGCCCTCGCCGCGCTCGCCCGCGCCACCGGCACCAGCGTGTTCACCGCCGTCCAGGCCGGCCTCGCCGCGCTGCTCACCCGGCACGGCTGCGGCACCGACATCCCCATCGGCACCCCCGTCGCCGGCCGCGACTCCGACGAAACCGCGGCCCTGGTCGGCTACTTCGTCAACTCCGTGGTCCTGCGCACCGACACTTCCGGTGAGCCGACCTTCCGCGAGCTGCTCGGCCGCGCCCGCACCGCCGTGCTCGGCGCCCACGACCACGCCGACCTGCCCTTCGACCGCCTCGTCGAGGAGCTCAACCCGCCCCGCTCGCTGGCCCGCCACCCGCTGTTCCAGGTCATGCTCGCCTGGCAGTCCGTCCCCGACCGGGAGTTCGAACTCGGCGGCGGCCTCACCGCCGCCATCGCCGCGATCCCCTCCGGCACCGCCAAGTTCGACCTCACCCTCAACGCCGGCGAACTGCGGGAGGGCGGCATCGCGGGCTTCCTGGAGTACCGCACCGACCTCTTCGACCGGGCCACCGTCCAGGCCCTCGCCGAACGCCTGGTCCGGCTGCTCACCGCCGCCGCCACCGCGCCCGACACCGCCGTCGGCCGGCTCCCGCTGATCGGCGAGCGGGAGCGGCACCGCGCCCTGGTCGAGTGGAACGGTGCCCCCGGCGCCCCGGCGCCCGAGGCGACCCTGCCCGAACTCTTCGAGGCCGCCGCCCTCGCCCACCCGGAAGCCGTCGCCGCCGGTTACGACGACCACACCCTCACCTACCGCGAACTCGGCGCCCGCGCCGACCGGTTGGCCCGCCTGCTGGCCGCCCGCGGCATCGGCCCCGGCACCATCGTCGCACTCGCCCTGCCGCGCTCCCTCGACCTGGTCGTCGGCCTGCTCGCGGTCGCCAAGTCCGGCGCCGCCTACCTGCCGCTCGACCCCGAGTACCCGGCCGACCGGCTCGCCTACATGCTCGCCGACGCCGCCCCCGCCGCCCTGCTCACCGACACCGCCACCGCGCCCCGGCTGCCCGACCACCGGGTGCCCCGACTGCTGGTCGACGGAGGCGAGTCGGACGCCTTCCCGGCCCTCCCGCTGGCCCAGCACGAGCGCACCCGGCCGCTGCGCGCCGAGGACACCGCCTACGTCATCTACACCTCCGGCTCCACCGGCCGCCCCAAGGGCGTGCCCGTCACCCACCACAACGTGGTCCGGCTGTTCTCCGCCACCGACCACTGGTTCGGCTTCGGCGCCGACGACGTCTGGACGCTCTTCCACTCCTACGCCTTCGACTTCTCGGTCTGGGAGCTGTGGGGCGCCCTGCTGCACGGCGGGCGGCTCGTCGTCGTCCCGCACCTGGTCAGCCGCGACCCGGCGGCCTTCCTCGGCCTGCTCGCCCGCGAGCGGGTGACCGTCCTCAACCAGACGCCGTCCGCCTTCTACCAGCTCAGCGCCGCCGACCGGGAGCGCCCCGGCAGCGAACTCGCCCTGCGCTACGTGGTGTTCGGCGGAGAGGCGCTCGAACTCGGACGCCTCGACGACTGGTACCAGCGGCACGCCGACAACGCGCCCACCCTGGTCAACATGTACGGCATCACCGAGACCACCGTGCACGTCTCCTACATCGCCCTCGACCGGGCGAGCGCCGCCGCCGGAGCCGGCAGCACCATCGGCGTCAACATCCCGGACCTGCGGGTCTACGTCCTCGACCGGTACCTGCAGCCCGTCCCGCCCGGCGTCACCGGCGAGATGTACGTGGCCGGCGCCGGCCTCGCCCGCGGCTACCTCGGCCGCCCCGCGCTCAGCTCCGAGCGCTTCGTCGCCGACCCGTACGCCGAACTGTTCGGCGAGCGCGGCACCCGGATGTACCGCTCCGGCGACCTCGCCCGCCGCCGCGCCGACGGCGTCCTGGAGTACTTCGGCCGGGCCGACCAGCAGGTCAAGATCCGCGGCTTCCGGATCGAACTCGGCGAGATCGAGGCCGTGCTGGCCGCCCAGCCGGGC
>NZ_BAAAKJ010000023.1:2355-11173 GCF_039527695.1 Kitasatospora putterlickiae | reverse complement strand
CGGGCCGTCGCCGACGCCGCCGTGATCGTCCGCGAGGACGTGCCCGGCGACAAGCGCCTGGTCGGCTACGCCGTCCTCGCCCCCGGCGCGGACCGGGTGGGCGCGGAGGAACTGCGCACCCGCACCGCCGCCGACCTGCCCGTCCACATGGTCCCGTCCGCCGTCGTGCTGCTGGACCGCCTGCCGCTCACCGCCAACGGCAAGCTCGACCGGCGCGCCCTGCCCGCCCCCGACGCGCCCGAGACCGGCGCCGGACGGCCCCCGCGCAACCCGCGCGAGCAGCAGCTCCGCGAACTGTTCGCCGAGGTCCTGGGCGTTCCGGCGGTCGGCGTCGAGGACGACTTCTTCGCGCTCGGCGGCCACTCCCTGCTGGTCGTCCGGCTCGCCGGGCGGATCCGCGCCGTGCTCGGCCTGGAGGTCGGCATCGGCACGCTGTTCCAGGCGCCCACCGTCGCGGCGCTCGACGCCGCGCTCTCCGCCGACACCCCCGGCACCGACGCGCTGGACGTCCTGCTGCCGCTGCGGCCCACCGCCCCCGGCCGGCGCAACCCGCTGTTCGCCGTCCACCCGGCCGGCGGCCTCAGCTGGTGCTACACCGGCCTGATCCGCAACCTGCCCGTCGACGTGCCGATCTACGGCCTCCAGGCACAGGGCGTCGGCGCCGCCACCTCCGGCGAGCCGCTGCCCGCGACGATGGAGGAGCTGGCCGCGCACTACGTCGACCGGCTGCGCGAGGTCCAGCCCGAGGGCCCCTACCGGCTGCTCGGCTGGTCCACCGGCGGCATCATCGCCCACGCCATGGCCGCCCGGCTGCAGGAGCTCGGTTGCACCGTCGAGCTGTTGGCCGTGCTCGACGCCTACCCGGCCGAGGGCTTCCGCGATCTGCCCGTCCCGGACCAGGCCGAGGCGCTGGAGGCGCTGCTCACCATGGGCGGCTACGGGCCCGCGGACCTCGACGGCCGGCCGCTCGAACTCGCCCACGTCACCGAACTGCTGCGCCGCGAGGGCAGCCCGCTGGCGGGCCTGGACGACGCCACGGTCGAGGCGCTGAACCGGATCTACCTCCACATCAACCACCTGGTGCGCGGCTACGACCACCGCCGCTTCGAGGGTGACGTGCAGTTCTTCCGCGCGACCGTCGACACCATCGACGACACCCTGGTGCCCGAGCTGTGGACGCCGTACGTCGCCGGGCGGATCGAGAACACCGACGTCGCCTGCTCGCACAAGGACATGACGCTGCCCGAGCCGATCGCGCACATCGCGGGCGTCGTCGCGGAGCACCTCGCCGCGCTCGACTCCCGCGCTCCACTCCGCGCTGACGACTGACAGCTGACAGCTGACAGCTGACAGATTTCAGATAACGGATAACAGCTGACAGATATTGAAATCTGTCAGCTGTTATCCGTCAGCCGCCACCCACCGACCAGACCGTCTGGAGAACCCACCCCATGAGTGACGCCCCCGCCAGCCCCTTCGACGGCGACGGCGACTTCTTCGCGCTCGTCAACGACCAGGGTCAGCACTCACTCTGGCCGGCCTTCGCCGCCGTCCCGGACGGCTGGACCGTCGCCCACGGGCCGTGCGAGCGCGCCGCCGCCCTCGACTGGATCACCGCCCACTGGACCGACCTCAACCCGGTCCGATGAACCAGGCGGACACCCAGCCCGGCCCCGGACCCGCTCCCGCCCCTGGCCCGGCCCCGGGCGCGCCCGCCGCCCCGGCGCGCCCGCTCTTCGCCGGCCGCCTCGCCGTGGTGCTCGTCTACACGGCCGCGATGTGCATGAACGGCCTGGACTCGACGATCGTCAACCCGGCCCTGTTCACCATCGCCGGCGACTTCGGCCGCCCCGTCTCCGCCGCCAACGCCGTGGAGACCGCCTTCCTGGTAGGCCTCGCCGTCGGCCTCCCGGTGGCCGGCTGGCTCGGCGACCGGTTCGGCGTGCGCCGGGTCTTCCTCGGCTCGCTCGCCGTCTTCACCCTGGCCAGCGCGCTCTGCGCGGCCGCCCCCGGCCTCGGCGCGCTCACCGCCGCCCGCGCGGTGCAGGGCGTGGCGGGCGGTCTGCTCACCCCGGTCGGCATGACCCTCCTGTTCCGGGCCTTCGAACCGCACGAGCGGCCGGGCCTCGGCAAGGTGCTGATCGTGCCGACCGCGCTGATGCCCGCGCTCGGCCCGCCGCTCGGCGGCCTGCTCACCGAACACCTCTCCTGGCACTGGCTGTTCCTGGTGAACGTGCCGATCGGGGTGGCGGCCGTGCTGATCGGCCTGTTCGGGCTGCGCGACCAGGAGGAGCAGCCGGCCGGCCGCTTCGACACCACCGGCTTCCTGCTGGCCACCCCCGGCCTCGGCCTGCTCACCTACGCGCTCGGCTTCGGCCCCGCGCACGGCTGGGGCTCCCCGGCGGTGGCGGCGTCCGGGGTGCTCGGCGTGCTGCTGCTCGGCCTCGCCGTCCGTCATCAACGGCGCGCCGAGGAGCCGCTGGTGGACCTGCGGCTGCTCGCCGACCGGGCCTTCGGCGCGGCGAGCGGGCTGGCCCTGCTGACCGCCGCGGGCCTGATGGGCGCGCTGTTCGCGTTCCCGCTGCTCCACCAGGCGGCGTTCGGCGGCTCGGCGCTGGACGCGGGCCTGAGCGTCTTCCCCGAGGCGATCGGCCTGATGGCCGCCTCCCAGGTGGTGGACCGGCTGCTGCCCCGACTCGGTCCTCGCCTGCTGGCGCTGCCCGCCCTGCTGCTGGCGGCCGTGGTGCTGGCCGCGCTGGCCGTGCCCGGCGTCGGCGAGAACGCCTGGGCCGTGCGGGCGCTGATGTTCGGTGTCGGCCTGATCCTGGGCACCGCCGTGCTGACCGTGCAGATCGCCGGGTTCGCGGACGTGCCGCCGCCCGTGATGGGACGCGCGATGGGCCTGTTCACCATCGTCCGCACGCTCGGCGGCGCGTTCGGCATCGCCGGCGCGGCGGCCCTGATCGGCGCCCTGTCCGAGGACGGCACCCACGGCGCCGAGCCGGCCCCCTACCGGATCGCCCTGCTGGCCACGGCCACCGCCGTCGCCCTCGGCGCGCTGCTCGCGACCCGGCTCCCGAGGGAGGCCCCGGGCCCGCCGCCGATGGACTGACCGGAGCCGGACGGCCGACTGCCCGCCACCCCGCAGGGGGGAGGCGGGCAGTCGTGCGGCGCCGGGCGGGTCCGGGCTCATTTGCCTCGCGGCAGTTCGATCCTCTCCCGCTTGTTCGCGCCGATCACCTCGATGCCCCTGGTGCCCGTGATCCCGTCCAGCGGCAGCGCCTCGGTGTAGGGGGCGGTGACGGGCAGCAGGAAGCCGGAGGGCAGCGTGCCGGTCACCTCGATGCCCCAGTACTCGGGCTGGGTGACGTAGACCAGCGGGATCAGTCGGACCGTCATGCTCTCGTAGGGCTTCTCCCCGCTGACGACGAGGATGAAGGTGCCCGGAACGATTCCCGGGACGACCTTCGCCTCCTCGAAGTCGATCAGGCGCACGGATTCCGGTGCCGGTCGCTGACTGAAGTCGTCCGTCATGGTGACCCCTTTCGTCGCCGAGTGTCATGATTTGATCACTCATCGACGCAGAGTAGTCGAGGGTCGTCTGCGAACCAGGGCTCCAACACGCCGCCGCCCGGGGTCCGGTCCGCCCCTAGAACTCCTTGACCAGCCGCCAGTGGCCCCGCCCCCAGCGGTACCCGAGGGCGGTGTTCACCGCGACCATCGGCACGTTGCCGGCCTCGACCTCGGTGTGCGCGGTCCGCACGCCGTGGCCGGTCAGGTGCCGGGCGGCGTGCAGCTTGAGCGCCCGGGCCAGTCCGCGGCCCCGCCACG
Organism: Kitasatospora putterlickiae; assembly: GCF_039527695.1. Lineage (NCBI taxonomy): Bacteria > Bacillati > Actinomycetota > Actinomycetes > Kitasatosporales > Streptomycetaceae > Kitasatospora > Kitasatospora putterlickiae. The sequence continues at coordinate 7,342 of NZ_BAAAKJ010000023.1, read as the reverse complement.
GACGCAGCACCCCGGTGTAGTCGATCCGGCAGGCCCGCGGATCGGGCACGGCGTGCACGACGGTCGCGCCGACGATCCGCCCCATGCTCTCGGCGGTGAACACCCAGTCGGGCCGTGCGCCGGGTCCGCCCAGGGCTTGGGCGCGCCACGGCTCGAAGTCCGGGAGGGCGTCGGCGAACCCCGGGTTGTCCCGCAGGGTCTCCCGGTAGAGGTGGTGGAGCTGCCGCTCGGGCTCTGGCGCGGTGGTGCCGGCGAGGGTGTCCAGGTGCAGGCCGGGCGGCGCCTGCGGAGCGGGCAGGTGCGCCCCGACCGGGGCGACGGCCGACCGGACGTGCGCGTCCATCCGGTAGCCCCGGCCGAGCAGCAGGCCGGTCAGATCGGACGGGCCCGTCCCGTAGGAGTTCACCGATTCCCAGTCCCCGTCGGGGAGTTCGCCGAGCATCCGGGAGGCGCCGGCCCCGCGCGCCCACTGCTCCAGCCCGTCGTAGAGCGGCAGCAGCCAGGCCGGCGCCCGCCCGGGCGCGCTGACCACGAGCGAGGCGACGTCGCCGGGCCGCGTCCACGGCGCCCGCCAGGCGGTGGCGAAGGCGAGCAGGTCACCCGAGGGGCCGGGCTGGACCAGCCGCACCCGGCCGTGCCCGGTGAGCCGCCCCCGATGGTCGGTGAGGAGCTCGTCCGCGCCCGGTAGCGCCGCATCCCGCTCCATGAGTCCGGCCACCGTCACGGTCACGGGCCCCTCGGCCGACAGCAGCTCGGCCAGCGCCGGATAGTCGACGGCGGGCAGGAACGGGCGGATCACCTGCGGCCGCCGAAGAGGAGTAATTGAGTCACATGTGAAACCTTACCGACTTGGTGTCCATTGCCGGACCATCAGTGAGCTGTGGGGCTGGCCCTGCCCGGTTGAGACCTAGGTCGTTGCCGTGCCCCAGGCCTGTTCGGGTCCGGCGGCAGTATGCGCCGGACCCGACTTCGGGCGTTCGTGGTGTTTCGCGGCCCTACTCCCGGTGCAGATCTCGCGGTAGGCCGGACCAGCGGGACGAGCCTATGACTGCACCTTCGGAACGCCGCCCTTGCGGCCGATCGAGAACGCGATTCGGTACACGTCTGGGAGATCGATCCTGCCGTCCTTGCGGCGGCGCATGACGCCGAGTGCGATCAGCTCGTCGATCAGCCGGAGGTAGTCGTCCGGGTAGCGAGGTCCGGTGCGCACCTCTGCTCCGTTCCCTCCGGCGTTGGCGCGGGCCGCTTCCCGCCCCAGGGTGCCTGCCAGGTCGGAAGCGGCCCAGAGGTCCAGGACAAGCCCCTGATCGATCGGAACCTGTTGGCCGGCCAGGGGTTCGATGACCGTTCGTACCCATGGCATGTCTTCGCGGATCTCGTTGACGCGGGTCTGCGAAGCGGATTGGACACCCTTCCGGATTCCCTCATGGTAAATCGCGTACGGATGGCTCGCGTACTTCCCTCGCGTCTCGTCCACGGCCATGCTCAGTGCGTTGAGGAAGCTTCGGGGGCTCACCTGCTCGACACCGTCCATAAGATGGTTGGGAAGCCACGTATAGGTGATGCCCTTCCGGTAGTTCGCTCCCATGTAGGGGCCGGCGAGGTCGCTGAAAACGGATGCCTGGACCTGCTCGTCGCCGAGCAACGTCGATGGAAGGAGATGCCGTCCGGCGTGCTCGGTCCAACTGCCGGTCCAGGCACGGAAGCCCGTGGACTCCGCGCTGTTGTGGTTTCCGAGGTAGTGGAAGAACAGGCCGTACAGGTTGGTGGTCGTCCACTGGAGGCTGGCGGCGTTGGACGTCAGCTTCGAAGCGTCCGGAAAGTGGAGGAGCGCGCCGTCGAACATGTCTGGGCGGATGAAGATCTTGCACCGGATGTTCTTGGTGCTAAGGCGCATCTCCAGTGCGAGCTGGAGGATGCCGGCGACCAGCCGGTCGGCCTGTGTCCGGTCACGGTGAAGGTGTTCCAGTGCATCGAAGAGGATCATCTGCGTGGTGCTGTCGCCCTGCGCTTCGGCGTCTGCCCGCGCGATGGTGCGGTCGCGTGCTCCCGGATTGGCCTGGACCCAGGCGATGCGATCCCGCCACTCCATGGCCCCTTGGAGCTCCGGTTGACCGAGCGTCACGAGCAGCACGGCATTCCAGAGATCATAGGCGCGGACACCACTGTCGACCAGGCTCGCAAGCTCGCCGGCCCCCGGGTAGAGGTCGGGCTTCAGCATGGCGCCGTATCCGGGGGAGACGCGCAGGCTTCGGAGCCTGTCGATGCGGTACTCCTCCGCCGCGATGTCCCGAAGCTGATCGTCGAGTAGGGAGCGGCACCAGAAGGTCTTTCCCACGCCCCGGCCGCCGCGGACGACGGTGGTGTCGACATGGAGGGCGAGGCGGTGCGTATCGGGAGTGAAGAGGTTGAGGAGCGTGGGCTCGACGGTGTCCGCGTCCTGGGCGGGGGGCAGCGCGGAAACCAGGAGGTTCCGGTAGTCCTCGGCTTCAAGCGGGGCGGTCATCGCGGTCCTTCGATCATCAGGTTGGTGGTGGTTTCCAGGAAGGAATCGTACGCGGCCCGCACAAACGCGCGGTCGTCCCATCCAGGTGTGGAGACGGCGTCGAGGCCGACGAGTTCCGCCGCAAACAGGATGGGAATGGGCGAGTGGGGGGCGGCCGCGTCTTCCGGACTGGGATTGAAGCCCGTATCTCCATCGACCAGGTCGTCATAGAGGACCGAGAAGCATTCCCAGGCATGGTCGCGGAAGGTTTCCAGATAGGTGGCCTTCTCGGCGTCCGGGACCATGGAGGCGACCATTCGGAGTTTCTCGCGGATCTCGGGCGCTTTACCGGAGGAGAGCCAGGCCGTGAAGAGGTCGCGGTAGCCGGCCCAGGTCTGGCTGTTGTCACTGCCGAAGAGCAGAGCGAGGTCGCACAGCCGCGAGATGGCGACGGCGGCGATGTCGTGGATTCCGGCGCGGCTGTCGAGGAGGACGACGTCGGGCCGACGGCTCTCCCTGGCCACGGCGTCCTCGCAAGAGCGGACGGCTGCCTCCAACCGGTCGGCGAAGGAGCCCTGGCCCTGACCCGGAACATCGGCGTAGACGCGATTGAGCTTGTCCACATAGGTGTATTCGGAGCCTGGCTCGCCACGTCCGCGCGCCGGGGCCACCCAGAGTTCGCCGTTTCTCTGGAGCTGGAAATGCGTTGCCTGTGTCACCAGATCAAGCCCCGCCTCGTTGTCGAGCGCCGATTCGACGAGTTGGTCGATGATCCCGTACTTGGGGAGTTGATCCTCGGCGACCAGGAGTGGCCCCGCGCCGGGGGACTCCAAGTCTAGGTCAATGACGAGGACGCAGTTGCCCTGTTCAGCGAGGTGCTTTGCCAGCATGAATGTCGCCGTCGAGCGGCCCACGCCACCCTTGAATCCGTAGAGCGCGGTGCGCGCGGTGCGGGTATCGCCGGCACGCTGTTCCGGAGTGCTCACACGGGTCCAGTCCGCGCCGACAACCGTGTTGTCGAGCCATCGGATGCTGCCGTGGCCAGGTTCCGGGCGATAGTGAATATCGGCAGCTGCCCGGGGCGAGGCGAGGAACGCCTTCGGCTGGAAGAGCTTGGAAGCGAGCAGCAAGGGCCGGTCGGCCGCATAGCGACCCAAGGTAGAAGTGAGGCGCTCTGCCCAGAGTCCCTGGCTAGCGCCACTGACTTTGGACGACCGGTCGTCCAGAAGCAATGCGAGGCGGCCGAGGATGTCCCGCACGACCAGCACGTCGACGCCGGACATGGCCACATCGATGGCCACCGCGAGCGCGAGAGGCCGTGCCTGGTCGAATCGGACCGGCTCGGTCTGGATGGTCACGTGAGTACTCCATCGATAAGCGCCTGCTCGTGCAGGGAAAGAATCAGTTCTGAGGCTGCACGGCGGGCGCGTACATCGGTCTCGACGATGGATGAACCGTCACTGTAGCGGTCATGGACGCTCCAGGTCGCGAATGGTGCCGAGGCCGCCAGGATCGAGGCGAGGGCGCTGCCGGTACGTCCGTGAAGGAGAAGCGTCGCATCGGATATGACGTCAACGGTATCGGACCATGCCTCGGGAAGATGCCCGACTTGCTTCGGCCTGCCGGACTGCTGGGGGATATACGGTTTGGTGGCTGGTTGCCCCCCGGGTCGGAGCGGGTCCATTGACACTCGGGTGTACCTGAGCATGAGGCTTTTCAGGGCGCATTCGACAGCGAAGCCGAAATGATGATCGGCGTTGGGGAGCCGGCCGCCATCATGCAGGTAGACCGCATCGTCGTGGTGACGCAACGCGGCGTACGCGTAGTGGTCTTCCTGCGAGGTCTGTGACACGGGCCGATCCTAGGGGGAGTCCTCTCGAAGTCTCCAGCGCTCATGTCCACGATGGCGTTCAGCCGAGCAGCCATCCTTGGTGTGCCGGCCCCGCGACTGGTCTGACGATCGCGGTGGCCCGTCGTTCCACGGACCCGGGAACTGTGATCGCGGAGACCCCTGCCTGGACTCGGCCGAGTGATCCGGGTGAGTGGGGGCTGACTCGGGGAGTTGCGGGACCCGGATGCGGGGTTTCCCGCAGAAGGCGGAGAATGCCGGATTCTCAGGCGGGAGGCTACAGCGGACAGTACGGTGCCGGCATGACCATGATCGTCCGCCGTTGTCACATTGACTTCGGCCGCCTCTACTCCACCAGCTGTCCGGTCATGCTCTGATCGTTCGATCGCCCGGCCTGACCGGCCGTGCAGCCCCACGAGGCACTGACCCGGGAGGAGGCCGGTGTCAAGCCGCCGTGGGCGGCCGAGGCCTTCGCGGACCCGGAGGCGGACGTCCGGGCAGTCGGCCGCCCGGATCCGAGCCAGCCCATTCATGCCACACACGAACGTCGTGCGTGGCTTCGTCTTCGACATCGCCATCGGGCTGCTCAAGGAGGTTGTGCTCTGAGCCGCGGCGCCCCGGTGCGGCGGCCGTCCGCTGCACCGGGGACCGGC
>NZ_BAAAKJ010000023.1:0-2276 GCF_039527695.1 Kitasatospora putterlickiae | reverse complement strand
GGCCGTCCGCTGCACCGGGGACCGGCCGTCAGCGCCTGGCGGATCCGCCCAGCAGGTGGACCAGGCCGTCGGCCAGGCCGCCGCGCCAGCAGGCGTAGTCGTGGCCTCCGTTGAACTCCCGGTAGGCGAGGTCGTAGCCGCGCGCGGTCAGTACGTCGCGCAGGTGGCGGTTCTGGGTGAGCAGCATCCACTCCTGGAGGCCGACCTCGATCCAGAACCGCGCCCCGCCGCGTTCGGTGGCCGCGAACCGGCGGGTCAGCCACTCGCCGCCGCTGTCGAACTCGGTGCCGTCCGGCCACCAGAACGATCCGGACTGCGACAGCGCGTTGCCGAACCGGGCGGGGCGGCGGAAGGCGGCGAAGGCGGCGGTCAGTCCGCCCGCGCTCTGGCCGGCGATCACGGTGCGGGCCGGGTCGGCGGTGGCGCGGTGCTCGGCGGCGGCCCAGGGCAGGATCCGGTCGGCGAGCAGGTCGACGAAGTCCGGGTTGCAGCTGAGGTCGGCCGGCCGGCCGGGGCCCATGGTGTGGACGAGCAGGGCGACGGTCGGCGGGATCAGGCCCTCGGCGGTCAGGTTGTCCAGGGTGTCGCCGAAGGACAGCACCTCGCCCCACATCTCGCCGTCCAGCAGGACCAGCACGGGGTACGGGCCGGCGTCGGCGCGGTGCCCGGCGGGCAGGTGGACGTCGATCCGCCGCCCGGCCACCTCGGCGCGCACGGTGCGGCCGCGGGGCACGTCCGCGCGCCGCTCGGCGTACGGCTGGGCGGGCGCCTCGGGCAGGGCGAGCACCGTGGAGGGGTGGCGGCCGTCGCGGGCGGGCAGCCGGGGGCCGGTGCCGAGCGGGTCGGGGAGGGCGCCGTCCAGGACGCGCAGCCAGTCGGCCCGCCGGGTGCCGGGGACGGCGCCGCGCACCGGGTACAGCTGGTAGGAGGCCCGGTGGTCGGCGCGCAGCCGGTAGCCGCGCGACCAGCCGCCGGGCCGGCGCTCCATCAGGTGCGGGGTGAGGTCGCCGGCGTGCCGGTCCTTGTCGGTGACGGTGTGGACGAGCGCGAGCACGCCGTCGTACGGCGGCTCGCCCGGCTCGTCGCGCAGGACGAAGGTCACCCGCCGGTAGGCCGGGTCGTCGGGGTCGGGGTCGACCAGCGGCGCGCCCTCGGCGGCCACCCTGGCCCAGAACTCGTCACCGGTGTCGCGCGGTTCACTCTGCACGTGCGGAACTCCTCGATGGTCAGGCGGGGTTGCCCTTGCGGCCGAGCAACACCCAGAGCAGGAAGGGGCCGCCGAGCACGGTGGTGACGATGCCCACCGGGATCTCGACGCCGGAGATCAGCACCCGGCCGAGGGTGTCGGCCAGCACGATCAGTACCGCGCCGACCAGCGCCGAGCCGAGCACCGGGACGCGGGCCGGGCCGGCCAGCCGTCCGGCGATCACCGGCGCGGCCAGCGCGACGAAGCCGACCGGACCGCAGACGCCGACGGCGAGGCCGGCCAGCGCGACGGCCAGCAGCAGGCAGGCGAGCCGGACCCGGCCGGGGTCGACGCCGAGCGAGGACGCCACGTTGTCGTCGAACCGCAGGACGGCCAGCCGGCGGGCCACCACCAGGGCGAGCGGCACCAGCACGGCGAGGCCGATCAGCACCGGCGTGGCCACCTCGTAGTCGCGGCCGTTGAGGCTGCCGGAGGTCCAGACGTAGAGCGAGGACGCCGAGCTGAGCGAGCGCCGGGCCATCGCCACCTGGATGACGGCGGAGGCGAGCGCCGACATGGCGAGGCCCACCACCAGCACCCGGTAGCCGCGCGCGCCGAGCCCGCCGGAGACGACGGTGACCACGCCGACGGCGACCAGCGCGCCGATCGGCCCGGCCCACCAGGCGCCGAACGTGCCCGAGGCGGTGACCGAGATCAGCACGGCGGCGGTGGCGCCGTCGTTGACGCCGAGCAGTTCGGGGGTGGCGAGCCGGTTGCGGGCCAGCGTCTGGGTGAGGCAACCGGCCAGGCCGAGCGCGGCGCCGGCGGCGAGGCCCGCGACGATCCGGCTGAGCCGGAACTTCTGCACCAGCAGCACGTCGAGGCGCTCGCCGTAGCCGAAGACGGCCTGGAAGGTGCGCCCGAGGCCGAGGTCGCTCTGGCCGGCGTGCGCGGAGACCACCACGGCGGCCAGCAGCGCGGCGGCGAGGCCGAGCGCGGCCAGCGCGGAGCGGCGGGGGAGCAGCACGGACAGCGCGCCGCGCCGGACCACCAGGTCGGGCCGGGGCGGCTTCTCCTCCGGATGCCCGTG
>NZ_BAAAKJ010000022.1:7283-8969 GCF_039527695.1 Kitasatospora putterlickiae | reverse complement strand
GCTCGCGTCGGCCACCGGTTAGCGCCGGACGGGGGGACCGCCCTCGCGCCGGATTGGCGGTGCGGGGGCGGGGCACCCGCCGGGGTGTGCGGGGCCGCGGGGTACTGGTGCGGAGGTGGCCGTCATGGACGGTCCGGGACTGTCGAGCCGGGAGCGGCGCATCCTGGCGGAGATCGAGGGCGACCTCCGGGCGGACCGGCGGCTGGACCAGCGGCTGCGGACGATGCGGTTCGTGCTGCCGGGCGCGCCGGGGCGGGCGCTGGACGCGGCCGCGCGGGTGCCCGGATCGGTGCTGGCGCTGCTGACGGCGCTGTCGGTCGGGCTGCTGCTGGTCGGCGCGACGGTGCACACGGCCGTCGCGCTGACGCTGTTCTCCGTCGTCTGGCTGCCGACCGTCGTCCTGCTGTCGGCCCGCGGACTGCGGACGCGGTCACATCGCGGCTGCCCGGGGCGTGGAGGATGAATCCGGGCGAATCGGCATCAATCGTCCCGTGCGGGGTACCAACACCAACGGAGCGGTCGTGGAGCACCACCGCCGGCCGCCCCCGCGCCCGTCGGGCGCCACCTGGACCGTCGCTTGAAGAAGCCGGGCAGAGGTCTTCGGGAAGAGGAGCCGCGGTGTGCGCGGGCGATCCCGTCCCACGCCCCAGGCGGTCCGAGGCGTTCCCGTTCCCTGGAGAACCGCCGTGTCCACTTCGACACTCCCAACCGGCCACCGCACCGACCCGACCGGCCACCGCGCCGACCCCCCGCCGTCCGCGTCGACGGACGGGCTACCGCCGGACCTGCCCCCGCGCCCCACCGAGGCGCAGCTGCGGGTCATGGGCAAGACCGAGGCCCGTGAGCTCAGCGACGCGCTCTTCGAGCGGCTCACCGGGCTGGCCCGCGAGACGCACGCCTACAGCTACGTGCGCGGCACCATCATCGAACTCAACATGCCGCTGGTGCGCTTCATCGCCGGGCGCTTCCGGCACCGCCCGGAGGACATGGACGACATCCTCCAGGTCGGCACCGTGGGGCTGATCAAGGCGGTCGACGGCTACGACCCCGGCCGCGGCGTCGAGTTCGTGACCTACGCCATCCCCACCATCGCCGGCGAGATCAAGCGGTTCTTCCGCGACACCTCCTGGCCCGTGCGCGTCCCGCGCCGGATGCAGGAGTTCTACCTGACCGTCGCGCGCGGCTCGGACCGCCTGGAACAGCGGCTCGGCCGCCTCCCGCACCCCGAGGAGATCGCCGAGGAGCTGGACCTCACCGTCGACGAGGTCGTCGAGGGTCTGGTCGCCGGCCGGGTCTACCGGCCCAACTCGCTGGACGCGCTGCGCGACCAGGACACCGACGAGTCCGGCAGCGCTCTGCTGGACCGGCTCGGCTCCTGCGACCCGGGCATCGAGCTGGCCGAGTTCCGCACCGCCGTCCGCCCCCTCCTTGGGCAGCTGCCGCAGCGCGAACAGACGGTGCTGAAGCTGCGCTTCTGGGAGGACCGGACGCAGTCCGAGATCGCCGAGCGGATCGGCGTCTCCCAGATGCACGTCTCCCGGCTGCTCTCCGCCACCCTCGCCCACCTGCGCGAAGAACTGGAGGACCGTGCGGCGGACGGCCGCTCCGACGCCCCGCCCGAACCCGGCTGACGAACAACCGGCGCCCCTCCGGGTGTTTCCGGCCCCCCGCAGCGGTTAGCCGCGC